>CANIAI010000016.1 GCA_947465275.1 Acidobacteriota bacterium
AGGTCGCGAAGCTGAAGAAGGGCCTCGGCCCGAGCGACAACGCGATCCTCGACGAGTACCTCGGCAACATCCGCGACGTCGAAGCGCAGCTCACCCGTATGGAGGGCCGCATGGCGAACATCACCGAGTCTGACGCCCCGGTGGGTATCCCCGAGCTCTTCGACGACCACGTCACGATCACCTACGACCTGATGCGGATCGCCTTCCAGGGCGACATCACGCGCGTGTTCACGTTCCTGCTCGGTCACGAGGCCAGCAGCCGCAGCTACGCGCACATCGGGATTCCGGACGCGCACCACTCGATCTCGCACCACGGCAACAACCCGGAGACGCTCGCGAAGTACGCGAAGATTGGCACGTACCACGTCGCCAAGATCGCGGAGTTCGCGGCCAAGCTCCAGGCCACGGCCGACGGTGACGGGAACCTGCTCGATCGCTCGCTGTTCTACTTCGGCAGCGGCATGGGCAACGGGAACGTCCACGACCGCAGCAACCCGCCCGCTCTGCTCGTCGGCAAGGCGAACGGGAAGCTCAAGGGCAACAACGCGGTCTTCACCGCGACCGATACGCCGACCGCCAATGTCCTTGCGGGCATGGGCGCCCTCTACAACGTCGATCTGACGAAGAAGATGGCCGGCGCAACTGGCGCGATCGACCTCAACGCCTAGTTCCACGTCGCCGTGCCGCGGATTCGTCCGCGGCACGGCGGTTCCTTCCTCCGCGTTCGACACACCCACCACAACCCAGACGCTGTCACATCCGCGCCCCGCGGTTGCCGTGCCGTGTACACGCGCCGAGACGCTCTGGCGCTATCCTGTAGCGATGCAGAGATGGTTCGGCGCTCTCGTGGGCGCCTGCGTGCTCCTGGTGGCTGCCTGCGGGTCGTCGCCCTCGTCGCCCTCCTCCACCGCGACGGCCGCGTACAGCCAGACCGATCTCAGGCTCGGCACCGGCGCCGAGGCGACGACCGGCCGCCGGGTCACGGTGAACTACACCGGGTGGCTCTACTCGGCGAGCGCCGCAGAGAACAAGGGGACGCAGTTCGACTCGTCGTTGTCGGCAGGCCGGGCGCCGTTCGTCTTTTCGGTGGGGGCGGGGCAGGTGATCCGCGGCTGGGACCGCGGCGTGGTGGGCATGCGTGTGGGAGGGTCCCGCCGCCTGGTGATTCCGGCAGACCTCGCCTACGGCAGCGCGGGCGCGGGTGGCGGGGTCATTCCGCCCAACGCCACCCTCGTCTTCGACATCGACCTGCTCGACGTGCAGTGAGCGCCGGGCGGCGCCCGCTCACACGTTGAACTTGAACAGCATCACGTCGCCGTCGGCGACGATGTATTCCTTGCCTTCCATCCGGTAGAGGCCCTGCTCGCGCGCCTGCGCCACGGAACCGCAGCGCACCAGGTCGTCGTACGCCACGGTCTCGGCCTTGATGAAGCCGCGTTCAAAGTCGGAGTGGATCACCCCGGCGGCCTTTGGCGCGGAATCGCCGGCGTGGATGGTCCAGGCGCGCACTTCCTTTTCGCCCGCCGTGAAGTACGTCCGCAGGCCGAGCAGGTGATACGTCGCGCGAATCAGCGCGCCGATGCCGCTCTCCTTCACCCCGAGCTCCTCGAGGAACGCCTGTCCTTCCTCCGGTGACAGGTCGACCAGGTCGCTCTCGATCTGCGCGCTGATCACGACCGCCTCGCAGGCCAGGTGCGTGCCGACGTACTCGCGCACGCGCGTCACGGCGGGGTTGTCGTCGGCCGAGGCGAGGTCGCCCTCCTTCACGTTGCAGGCGAAGATGGTCGGCTTGTCACTCAGCAGGAACAGGGGCCGCGCCAGGGCGCGCTCCTCGGGAGACAGCTCCACCGTCAGCGCCGGGTGCCCGGCATTCAGCGCCTCCTCGATCTTCGCGAGGACGATCTCCTCGGCGGCGGCCGCCTTGTCGCCCCGCTTGATGTCCTTCACCAGCCGCTCGCGGCGCCTGGATACCTGTTCCAGGTCGGCCAGCATCAGCTCGGTGTTGATGACCTCGATGTCCCGGACCGGATCGACATCGCCGGAGACGTGATGGATGTCCTCGTCCTCGAAACAGCGCACGACCTGCACGATCGCGTCGACCTCGCGGATGTGCGTCAGGAACTTGTTTCCGAGCCCCTCGCCCTGGCTGGCCCCCTTCACGAGGCCCGCGATGTCGACCACCTCGATCGCCGCCGGAATGACCACGGTGGTCTTCGCGATGCGCTGCAGCTCGTCGAGCCGGCGGTCGGGCACCGTGACGATCCCGACGTTCGGATCGATCGTGCAGAAGGGAAAGTTGGCCGCCTGCGCCTTTCGGGTGCGCGTGATGGCATTGAACAAGGTCGACTTCCCGACATTCGGGAGTCCCACGATTCCGGCTCTCAGCATGGTGTGACTTCAGGATACCTTGCCGCCGACCCTCCGGACACGGCCCCCCGGCCCCCCACCTCGCGGTCACCCTCGGAGTACACTGCGCCGCCGTGGACGTCCAGACCCCGCTCCAGGGCCCGATCCCCACCCCGGACGACGTGAGCCGCATCTGCGCCACGGCCGACCCGGTGCTCCGCAACCTCCAGATCACCCAGTGCTACGGCGACATCGCACGGGCCCTCGCCCGCGAGGTCGGCCCCGGCGCGAACTGGTGCACGTTCGGCACGTGGGCCTCGCGGCAGGCCGGCGCCACGATCCGCGGCGAAGACCTGCTGGACAGGCTCTCCCGGCGCCTCGAACGCCGCACCGAGTGGCTGCACCCGCTGCGGTCCCTCTGGCGGACGCTCCTGCGACGCGGACTCCTGAGACCGGACACCCGGCTCGGACGCATCGTCCTGCGCCTCCACACGCCGTTCGACGCCGCGGAGCGCACCGCGGCGGCGGTGGCCCGCGGGAACCGGAAAGTGTTCGAGGAGATCCTGCTGCACTTCGCGCGCTACCTGCAGGTCTGCGCGGGACCCGAGGAGACACGTGACAGGCGCGTCGAGCAGTTCGCCTCGGTCTTCAGGCCCGGCGGTCCGCCCGACGGCCAGGAGCTGCTCCGCCACGCGTTCGGCCTGTATTACGCCCAGCGCCGCGAGCCCGACCCCCGCCGGCGTGCCCAGATGATCGCGCTCGCCAACCTCGAGATCGGCCTGCACGAGCAGACGCGCCTGCAGCCTGAGATTGCCGCCGCGCTCGACGCCCCGTTCGAGACGGCGCATGACCTGAGCGGCCGGGCGCTGCTGCTCCTGGTGCCGGGTGCGCCCCTCTGGCGCCTCATGCTCAGGGGACCGCTCCTCCACGCCGTGGAGTGGTTCGCCGATCAGGTAAGGCTGCGGCTGGCGGGGCTCACGCGTGAGGCGGTCACCGAGTCGCTCATGGTGCTCACGCTGCCGGGGGCGGGAACCCTGGCGCTGGGACGGGACCTCCCGCAGTCGGCGTGCGCCCTGCTCGACCCGTGCACCCTGCCCGAGCTGACGGCCTTCCTCGAGCGGGTCGAGCCGCCGGGGCCTGACGGCGACGCCTCCGGCGTCCGGGACTGGGCCGACCTCTCACAGCGGATGCACTACATCACCCACGTGTTCCGCGCCTTCCACGACAGCCCCGCGCTCTTTACCCCGCCGTTCACCGACGACCAGGTACGGGCGATCCGGGCGGGCCGCCTGCCCGACAGCCGCCTCTGAGGCACCGGCTCCCCGCCAGCGCCGCAGCTGGTCCAATCTGAGACGTTTGCATTTTGCCCGGTTACGGCTATGCTTCCGCCCCACGTGCTGCGAGCGCACGTTCATACCCGCCAGGACGGTCGCCAGGCGACCCTCCGCGGCACGCTCGCCAAGACGCACCGGAAGCGTCCTGCTCTCATTCGTTCGTGTGTAAGACCGCCGACCGGCGAGGCACCGGCAGGCGGTTCGGACCATCGGCGACAGGAGGCAGCGCATGCGGTTTCTCGGAAGAGTCGGAGGCATCCTCGTCCTCGCCCTGCTGGTCTTCGGGCCAGTCACGGCGTGGGCACAGGCGACACTCTCTGGTACGGTCAAGGACACCTCGGGGGCGGTGCTCCCTGGTGTCACGGTCGAGGCGGCGAGTCCCGCACTGATCGAGAAGGTGCGAACGGTCGTCACGGACGGGAACGGCCGCTACCAGATCGTCGATCTCCGCCCGGGCAGCTACACCGTGACGTTCACGCTCACGGGCTTCAACACCTCCAAGCGTGAGGGGGTGACCCTCGCCGGTTCAGGCGCGGTCACCGTCGATGCCGAACTGAAGGTCGGCGCGCTCGAGGAGACCGTGACGGTGACGGGTGAGGCGCCCGTCGTCGACACGCAGACGATCACCCGCCAGGCGGTCCTCAATTCCGAGGTGGTCGACTCGCTCCCGACGTCGCGCAACTACTTCGGACTTGCCCGGATGATTCCCGGCACCAGCGGCGGCGGCAGCGACGTCGGTGGGTCGCAGATCCAGGACGTCGGCACCGGTGTCACCGTCAACGGCGTGAGCACGATGACGCTGCAGGCGGGCGGCAGCATCGGCGGCCAGACGCCTGACGTCGGCTCGGCCGCGGAGGTCACGGTCGATACCACCAACCTCTCGGCCGACCTGCCGACCGGCGGCCTGCGGATCAACTTCATCCCGCGCGACGGCGGCAACCGGTTCACCGACTCCGCCTTCTTCACCATCTCGGACGGTGCGCTGCAGGGCGACAACTTCTCGAGCGAGCTGAAGACGGCCGGGCTGCCGACGCCGAACAAGGTGATTCGGAACTGGGACATCAACGAGTCGTTCGGCGGGCCCTTCAAGAAGGACAAGGTCTGGTTCTGGTTCTCGACCCGCTACAACTCGGTCAAGAACCAGGCGGCCATCTTCAACAACCTGAACGCGTTCAAGCCGAACGAATGGCTGTACGTGCCTGACACCGCGAATCCGGGCGTCCTCAAGGGCTACCAGGCCAACAACAGCCTGCGGGTGACCTACCAGGTGACCCCCCGCAACAAGGTGGCGATCACCTACAAGGCCGACAAGTGGTGCAACTGCCCTGACAACATCACCGGCACGGTGGCGCCTGAGGCGGGCCGCGACCGCCGGTTCCCGCGGCTGCGGCAGGAACACTTCGAGTGGACCTCGCCGGTCACGAGCAAGCTGCTGCTCGAGGCGGTCGGGCTGCACCTGTTCGAGCGCTGGGGCAACATGGACCTGCGGCTCTCCGACGCCGGCGGCTCGCTGACCGACCCTGCGCAGAAGGCCGTCCTCTCGCAGATGATCCCGGTGACCGAGCAGAGCACCAACCTGGTCTATCGGCAGCAGAGCGCCAGCTACAACAACACCGTGGTCCCGAGCTGGACCTACCGCATCGGGGCGTCCTACGTCACCGGTTCGCAGGCCATCAAGTTCGGCTTCAACAACACGACCGGCTACCTGCTGGCGCACAACTACCGGACCACCCCGCTGGCGTATCGCTTCAATAACGGCGTGCCCAACCAGCTCACGATGTTCGCGACGCCGTTCGACGTGCGCAGCAACATGAACTCGGACTATGGACTCTACGTCCAGGACCGCGTGAGCCTCGGGCGCGCGACCGTGCAGGGCGCCATCCGGTACGACGGCTTCAACGCCGGCTTCCCCGAGCAGCAGGTCGGCCCGGCGGAGTTCACGCCGAACCGCAACATCACCTTCCCGGCCACCGACAGCACGTCGTGGAAGGACCTCACCTACCGGACGGGGTTCATCTACGACCTCCGCGGCAACGGCAAGACCGCGCTGAAGGTCTCGGCCAACAAGTACCTGCTGGGGCAGACGCTCAACGGCAACGTCATCGCGAAGAACCCGGTCAACACGCTCGTGACGAGCACGACCCGTTCGTGGAACGACGCGAACCGGAACTACTCGCCCGACTGCGACCTGTTCAACCCGCTCGCCAACGGTGAGTGCGGTGCGTTCGGTGATCGCAACTTCGGCACCGCGACGCCGGCGGCGAGCTTCGACCCCGACTTCCTCGGAGGGTTCGGCCACCGCGCCGCGAACTGGGAGTTCTCGGCGAGCGTGCAGCACGAACTGATGCGGGGCGTCGGCATCGACCTCGGTTGGTTCCGCCGTGTGTGGCAGAACTTCCAGGTGACCGACAACCTCCTCCTCACGTCCGCGGACTTCACGAAGTACTCGCTGACCGTGCCCACCGACAACCGCCTCCCCGACGGCGGCGGCTATACGCTCAACGGCGTCTACAACGTGAACCCCGACAAGTTCGGCCAGACGTCGAACTACAACACGCTGTCCGGCGCCTACGGCAAGCAGATCGACCACTGGAACGGCTTCGACCTCACGCTCAACGCGAGGCTCCCCAACGGGCTGATCGTGAACGGCGGCATGAGTGCGGGGCGGCAGGTGACCGACAACTGCGAGATCGTGGCGAAGGTGCCCGAGATGAACTTCGCCACGGCCAACGTGACCACCGGGACGATCACGCCGGCCGACTTCTGCCACAGCGAGACCGCGTTCCAGCCGCAGTTCAAGATGTACGGCGTCTACACCATCCCGTCGATCAAGGTGCAGGTGTCGGGGACGTACCGGAACACGCCGGGCGCGACCCAGGCGGCCAACTACACGGCGACGAACGCGATTCTCGCGGCCAATTCGACCCTGGGCCGCCCGCTGTCGGGCGCTGCCGCGTCGTCGACGATTCAGTTGGTCGATACCAGCGCGAATTACCTCGATCGCCGCAACGAACTGGACATGCGCATTGGCAAGCAGCTCCGGTTCGGGCGCACCCGTTCGCAGGTGAGCCTCGACATCTACAACGCGCTGAACTCGAACGCGGTGCTGACGGCGAGCACGGCGTTCGCCAGCTACCTGCGTCCCCAGTCCATCCTGAACGCGCGCCTCATGAAGGTGAGCGTCAACCTGGACTTCTGACCTGACCAGGGTGGGTGGAGCCGACCGGGCTCCACCCACTCTCCGCCCCGCAGCCCGCCCGGCGGGTATTGCTGAGCGGCGGTGCATCTCCGGCCGGGCTTGCCCGGCTACAATGTCCGGATGTTTTTCAGCCGCCTGTCCCCCCCGACCGCCCGAGGCCTCCTCGGCGCCCTGCTCGCCCTCCTGCTCATCCCGGCCCTCAGTGACGCAGCGACGATCGCCGGACGGGTCACCGACTCGACCGGGTCGGTGCTGCCGGGCGCCCGCGTCGTGCTTCGCGGCGTCGCGACCGGTCAGGAGACCGAGACCGGCACCGATGCGCAGGGGCAGTATCGGGTGGAGCCGCCGGCGACCGGCGTCTACCTCATCGTCGTCTCGCTGTCCGGCTTCTCCGAGGCGGCACGCACGGTCCTGGTGACCGACGCGTCCCAGGCGATCGACCTGCCCGTCCAGCTGGAACTCGGCGGCGTGCTGACCCAGGTGAGCGTGACCGCCGCCCGCGCCGAGCGCGAGTCACGGACGATTCCGCTCCACGTGGAATCGCTCTCCCGCGAGTCGATCGCCCAGGGCAACGCGCTGTCGACCGGTGACGCGCTGGCCGGCGTCGCCAACGTGACACCGGTCGGCAACGGTCCCTTCGGCGTGCGGCCCCGCCTGCGCGGCCTCGACTCGACCCGCCTGCTCGTGCTCGTCGACGGCGAGCGGTTGAATACCGCCCGGCAGGCGACCGACCGCACGGGAGCCGAGGTGGGTCTCGTCTCGCCCGACGCGATCAGCCGCATCGAGGTGGTCAACGGCGCCGGGACGCTGATGTACGGGTCCGACGCCCTCGCCGGCACCATCAACATCATCACCAACGAGCCCGGCTTCTCGGCGCGCCGGCTGGCGCTCTACGGCTTCAACGGCTTCTACAGCTCGAACGAGCGCGGACGCCGCGGCACCGGCACGGTCGGCATCACGGCGCCGACCTACGCGGTGCGGCTGCAGGCGGGCGCCGAGCGCTTCGACAACTACACGGCCGGGAAGCTGACGGTCGAAGACACGCGCCCCTACTTCGCCAACGGGCAGCTCCGGCGCGGCGACACGATCGACGACAACTTCGGCTTCACGTTCCGGGCGTTCCCCGACCCGTTCAACGAACCGTACGTCCGCACGAGCAACGTGGTGCCGGCGTCTGGGGCGGAAGGGCAGTTCGTCAACCTGTCGGGCCTGTTCCGCGTGGGAGAGCGCCGCAGCGTGCGTGTGCGCTACCAGAGCCGGCGGATGACGAACGTCGGTTTCCCCGACTTCACCCGGCCCTACTTCTTCAACGAGACGTCGCTCCCGCAGAGCGACCTCGATCGCGTGTCGGCGAAGTACGAGGCGCAGGCGGTGACGCCGTGGCTCGCGAACCTCTCGGTGACCGCGCACTACCAGCGCACCGAGCGCACGCTGCAGAACCTGCTGCCGGTGCAGTTCCCGGCCCCGACGGCGGTCACCTTCTTCCCGATCACCGTGTTCCGGCTCGACATCCTGTCGCAGACGGCGCAGCGCGTGTGGACGCCCGGTGTCGACGTGCAGGCGGTCTTCACGCCGGTGGCGCGCCACGTCCTCACCACCGGGTTCACCGCGTATCGCGATCGCAGCAGCGACGTCCGCACGACGTCGACGACGACGTCGATGCTCGGCCAGGTGGCGTTCGGCGCGCGGGGGCCCGCCGCAACGGTCTTCCCGTCGCCGATCCGGCTCGGGGCGCCGTCGCTCGCGCGTCCCGTGCGCGTGCCCGACGCCAGCCTGCGTGACATCGCCGTCTTCGCGCAGGACGAGTGGCGCCTGCGGTCGCGGCTCTCGGTCGTGGCCGGCCTGCGCGGTGACTTCTACCGTGTCGAGAGCCTCGCGACGCCGGGGTACGACGTGGCGGCGCTCGTAGCCGGCGCCCGCCCCGCCATCGACCCCTCGACGCTGCCTGACGTGAACGGCGACATCTTCACGCGCCGCGCGCTGACGGGTGACATCGGCCTCGTGGCGAACACGGGCGGACAGGTCAGCCCGTTCCTCCGCTTCGGCCGCAGCTATCGCCACCCGAACCTGGAAGAGATGTTCTTCGCGGGTCCGGCCACTGCCGGCAGCATCGCGCCGAACGTGAAGGTGCGTCCCGAGACGGGCAACAACCTCGACTTCGGCACGAAGGTGACGCTGCCGCGTTTCACCGGCGGCGCCTACGTCTTCGTGAACCAGTACACGGACTTCGTCGCGCAGGATCTCGTCGTGGCCACCACGCCGGGCGGTCCGCTCGCCCAGGCCTCGAACTACGCCGACGTCCGGATTGCCGGCCTCGAGCTGTCGGGTTCGGCGCCGTTCTCGACCCGCCCCGGCATCGTGACGCTCTCCGGATCGGGCGCCTTCATGCGGGGCACGATCACCGACGGCACCAACCCGTTGAACGGCCAGGCGCTCGACGGCGCCCCGGCCGACAACATCAGCCCGACGAAGCTGGTGGGCACGGTGCGGTTCACCGACGCGCGCGGCCGGTTCTGGGCCGAGTACGGCGTGCGGACGCAGGCCGAGGTGACGCGCATCACCCCGACCCTGCTCGACTCGCCCTTCAAGGTCGCGCAGGACCTGCTCTCGCTCGGCGGGTTCACCGTGCAGCGCCTGGGCTGGGGTGTCGACCTGTCGCGCGGCCGCGACCGTATGGGGCTGGTGTTCGCTCTCGATAACCTGGCGAACCGCTACTACCGCGAGCAGTTCCAGTTCGCCCCGGCACGGGGCCGCACCCTGTCGGTGTCGCTCAGCGTGGGCGCCTTCGAGAGTCGCTGACAGAGGCTGGTGTATGCTGGCCGGCGATCCATGTCGCCGATGGCCCAGCGCAGCCTGATCCTGCTCACCGCGGTGGTCCTCGCCCTCGCCGGCATGCTGCTGGTGAGGCGCCGGACCTCCCACGACGAGCTCAAGGAGAACACCGATTTCGCGGCGCTCTCGTACGCGATCATCGGCGCCGTGTACGGCGTCTATCTCGCCTTCACGATCGTCGTCGTCTGGGATCAGTTCGGCGAGGCCGAGCAGAACGCCGCTTCAGAGGCGGTCTACATCAGCCAGGTGTGGCGCGATGTGCAGGTGCTGCCGGCCGAGGCCCGCATGGCCGTCGAGGCGACGTTGATCGGCTACGCCGACTCCGTGATTCAGCACGAATGGCCGTCGATGGCCGCGGACCGCATCCCCAGCCCGGTGACCGCCGCGACCTACGAGGCACTCTGGCGTCAGTTGTACGCCGTGCGGCCGCTGGTCACCGCTCCGGGCGACCAGGCGTTCTTCAACGAGGCGGTCGTGCAGATGAACGCCCTCGGGATGAGCCGTCGCCTGCGCCTGCTCTCCGCCTCGGCGGAGCTGCCGGCGATCATGTGGGACCTGCTCGTCGTCGGCGGCCTGGTGACCGTCGTGTTCACGTACGCGATTGGCACCCGCTCGGTGCTCGTCCAGGGGCTGATGACGGCCGCCGTCGCGGGACTGGTGGTGTTCAGCCTGCTCATCGTGGCGGCGCTCCAGCACCCGTTCCAGGGTGACGTCGCCGTGACACCCGAGGCGATGCAGGGCGTGCGCGACTCATTCGAGCAGCGCCGTGCCGAGCACCTCGACGGGGTGCCGGGCGCGCCCGCCGTGCAGCAGACCGTGGCGCCGGCACCCGCAGCGGGGCGGTAGCCTCGAGGACGCTCGATGTCCGACTCCCCGCAGCCTCCCGGCCGTCGTCCTGGCGCCACGCCGGCTCCGGCGCGCGATCCGCAGATCACCCAGCTGCTCCGGCTCTGGAGCGGCGGCGACCGTGGTGCGCTCGACCAGCTCGCGTCGGTCGTGTATGAGGAACTGCGGAAGGTGGCGCGCACGTACCTCTCGCGCGAACGGCGCGAGCACACCCTGCAGCCGACCGCGCTCGTGAACGAGGCGTTCTTCCGGTTGGTGGACCAGCGCGTCAGCTGGCAGAACCGGGCGCAGTTCTTCGGCATCGCCGCGCAGTGCATGCGCCGCATCCTCGTCGACTACGCGCGGCGGCGGCAGGCGAGCAAGCGCGGTTCGGGCGAGGCGGCCGTCGAGCTCGACGAGTCGGCGATTGCCGCGACCTGGGGATCCCCCGAAGCGCTGCTCGAACTGGACATGGCGCTCGAGAAACTGGCGCAGGAACATCCGCGCGCGGCCCGCCTCGCCGAGCTGCACTACTTTGGCGGGCTGACCGTCGACGAAGCCGCGGTGGTCGTCGAGGTGTCGCCCCCCACGGTGAAGCGGGATCTGCGGCTCGCGCGCCAGTTCCTCGGGTTCTACCTGCGCCGCAGCGCCTGAGCGGGCGCGAGCACCGGTCCGACCATCACCAAGCGAGGCGTCCGGCCGCCACCCGGGATGTCACGCGCCGGCGTGAGCTTCCGCGCGGACCAGTACCGCAGTTCGGCCCACTCGTCGGCCTGCCCCGACTTCTGGGCGTTCAGCACCCGGCAGCCATCACCATCATGATGCCGTCCGATGCCCGGCGGCCGCACCGGTGTCGGATCGCGGAAGTGCACGCGCGCCTGTCGCCCCTGGCGCGTCACCCCGCGCACGACCACCCAGTGCGGCGGCTGCGGCGTTCCGCCGTACAGCAGCGCGACGGCCGGCAGGCCGGCCCCGCCCACCACGGCATCGACGTAGGTCATCGCGTCATCGAACCCGGCCGGACCGGCCGCGAAGAGGTGCGGTGCGTACAGGACCGGCCCCGGTACGACGTGGGCGTTGATCATCGCCGCCATCTGCGACGGAGAGGTGGCCCAGCCCGGCGCACCGGGTCCCTTGACCGCGGCGAGCGCCCGCTGGGAGGGGAGGGCGCCGCGCAGGTGGCGAACCACCATCTGCGCGCACGCCTCACCACAGCGCTCAGGCCCGTCCTGCAGGTGGATGGGCACGTCGAGCAGCGCCTGCACCGACGCCGCTCCTAGTAGTCGCAGTAGCCGCCGGCGCCGGCCTTGAGGCGCGCCGCCCGGCAGGTCTTGTCACGCGCCACGCGGCGCGCCGCGGTCTGGGCGTGGTCCACCGTGACCTCGATCATCCCGTTCCCGGGGGCGCTCTCCATCGCGAGGCTGGCGGTGGTGGCGCCGAGCATCGCGCAGCGCGCGAGTACCGTGTTGCGGTCACGACCGTCCCAGTCGGCCGTCTCACGGCGCATCGCCACGCGGATCGAGCGGGAGTAACGGTCGAGCCAGAACTGCATCGCCTGGTTGCTCACGAAGTACTCGCGCGAGCCGAGCGCCTGCTCGAGCCCCTTCGCGGTGTAGAACGCGCACTCCGCGATCACCTTCGCGGTCTTCACGGTCATCGGGCCGGGTCTGTCGGTCTGCATCTGCGCCATCGTCGTCTCCTCCGGACGGAACCTCCGTGGCTCCGATCCGGGTAAACGCGCGAGTCGGCAAAAGTGAACAGGCGGCGGTCAGGCGGCGTGCGACGCGTGCAGCCGTTCCAGCCGATGCAGGAAGTCGCGGGCGGACACGGGGCGGTCGGCGGGGTCGGCGGCGAGGGCGTGATCGAAGAAGGCGGCGAGCGGCAGGCTCGCCCACGGACGACTGTCAGCCGCGGCGCGTACGCGTCCGTACGTCTCGCCCACGTGCTCGCCCTGCAGCGGATTCCGGCCGTGCAGGCATTCGAGCAGCACGACCCCGAGGGCCCACAGGGCGTAGGCGACCGACATCGGCGCGCCATCGAACGCCTCGGGCGGCAGGTAGCCGGTGGTGCCGGCGAAGATACCGGTCTCGGTACGGAACAGCTCCTGGTCGACCGTCGTCGAGGCGTCGGCATCGATGGTGCGGGTGAGGCCGAAGTCGAGCAGCTTGATCTCGCCGGTTCCCGAGAAGCCGATGTTCGACGGCTTCACGTCGCGGTGCAGCAGCCCCGACTCGTGCAGCGTCGTGAGCCCCCTGGTGACGGCGGCGACCACGTCGACCGCCTGGCCCACGGTGAGCGGACCCTCCTTCAGCCGCTCGGCCAGTGTCCCGCCCTCGAGCAGCTCGACGATCAGGAACGGGCGGTTGTGCCAGGTTTCGAGTCCGTAGATGCCGGCGAGACCGGCGCCCGACACCTGGGCCATCGCCTGGGCCTCGCGCCGCAGGCGCGGGAACTGGCGCGTGTCGCCGGCCGGCAGCGTCTTGATGGCCACCTGCCGGTGCAGGGCGAGGTCGGACGCCTGGTAGACCACTCCCATTCCGCCGCGTCCCAGCCGTGACACCACGTCGTACTTCCCCGCGAGCACCTTGGGGACGTCAGACTCCTCGAGCAGATCGCCGCAGGGGCAGAAGATCAGGCTGCCGCCCCACACGCGTCCGCAGGTCGGGCACTCACGTGCGGGCTCGTCGCCCACGCGGCTGCGCAGCGTCAGGCCGGGAATCTCAGCGCTTGGCGTCACCACCCACCGATCGATAACGCGCAGGAGCTGCGGGCGGCGGCTCACGGCGACGGCGGCGAGCAGCGAGATCGTGAAGGCCAGCAGAGACCCGGGCCTGAGCAGGAGCGACGCGTCGGCATCCGGCGTGGCGCCGAAGACGCGCAGCACGATGGCCAGCGGCACCGTCACGAGCAGCAGCAGCGTCGTGCGGGCCGTGAGCCCGTAGACGACGACGCCGGCGACGCGCGACACGCTGCCCAGTCCGGCCAGCACCGCCCAGGCAGTGGTGAACGGGATGGTGAGGAGCGCGCCGAGGACGGCGGTCGTCAGCGTGCCCCGTCCGAGCGCGGCGACCACGACCTCAGCGTGCCAGCGCGGGAACAGCGCCTCGAGCACGATGTCGATCGCGATCGGCAGCGCGCCGGCCATGAAGGCGAGGGCGAACGCGAGGACGCGGCCGCGGTCGGCGGTGGCCGACACCGAGGCCCGTCGCACCAGGTGCGCCCCGCAGAACAGCGTCGAGATCATCAGGAGCGGCCAGTAGGCGGCGTAGATGCCCGGCCACGCGAGACGGTCGAGGACGATCGACGCGCAGGCGAAGACGACCACCATCCAGGTGGCCGCGGTCGCCTCATGCGCGAGCCCACGCGGGCGCTCCCGGTCGGCCGGCGTCGGGAACACGCAGCTGAAATGCCAGAAGGCCACGGGGATGGCGGCGTCGAGGCGGAGGTCGTCCAGCACGCCCACGACGAGCGGCGACAGCACCGGGGCGCCGTTATGGATGAGGACGCGCGAGAACGACGCCGCGACGAACAGGAAGAGCGTCCCGAGCCATCGTTCCGCCGGAGCGCTGCGGCGGGCGAGCAGCACGGCGCCGCAGCCGCCGAAGCCGATGACGATGGCCGCCGCGTTCCAGACCTGGGCGCCCCAGGTCGGCAGGTCGCGCGCATCGATCCCGGCGATCAGGCCGAGCAGCCACACGACCACGCCGAGCAGTACCTTGGCACCAGCCAGGGACACCACGAAGACGAGCGTGGGGGGCGGCATCTGGGGAGGCCCGCAGGATATCAAAAACCGTGCAGCCCGGTTGCCGCCGCGTCGGCGTTCGGCTAAGGTCGCCCACATGCCGGAGGTACCCGTGTCCAGCCGTCTCGTCCTCCCCGTCACGCTCGCGGTCCTGACCGCGATGTCGGTCGCCGGGTGCTCGTTCGCCACCGGCGTCCAGATGAACACCGCCGCGATTGGTGGCAGCACCGACGCGATTCGGCGGAACACGTCAGCCATCGAGGCCTCGACCCAGGGGACGGGGGCGCTGATCCCCGCGCTGCAGGGGGTGGAGCGGCTGCGGGGGCCGATGGAGTCGGTGGCCCTGCTCGGCCCGGCCCTCGGGTCGGTCGCCTCACTCGGCGGCCCGCTCGGGCGCGTGGCGGCGCTCGACCCGACGATGCAGTCGGTCGCCGCCCTGAACGATCCGATGTTGCGGGTGGCCGCCCTCGACCCGACGATGCGCGCGGTCGCGGCGCTCGACGGCCCGATGCGCGGGGTGGCGGCCATGCGGCCGAGCCTCGAAGCGGTCGCCGGGCTTCGCCCCGCGCTC
>CANIAI010000017.1 GCA_947465275.1 Acidobacteriota bacterium
GGTGGCCTCCTCCTAGGCCTGCTGCGGTCCGCCGCAGGGGAGCGTCAGGATGAATTCCGCCCCCTGCCCGGGCACGCCTGTGGCGGTGATGGTGCCGCCGTGCAGCTCGGCGAGCTGCCGCGCCAGGTACAGGCCGAGGCCCGTGCCGCCGTGCCGCCGCGTCAACGAGCCATCGAGCTGCCGGAACGGCTGGAAGAGCAGGTGCAGCGACTTCTGGTCGAAGCCGATGCCGGTGTCGGCGACCACGAACTGCAGACCCTCTTCAGCTGCCCGCAACGTGACGTGAATCTCGCCGCCGGTGGGGGTGAACTTCACCGCGTTCGACAGCAGGTTGGCCAGGATCTGCACCACCCGCACCTGATCGGCTTTGAGCGTCAGCGGCTGTTCCGGGAGGTGCCGCACGACGCGGAGTGCCTTTGTCGCGGCCCTGCGGGCGACCATGTCGAGCGCGGTGCCGAGCAGGTACTCCGCCGAGGCATCGGTGAGGTCGAGCGTGAGCTGGCCGGCGCCGATCTTCGAGACTTCGAGGATGTCGTTGATCAGCGTGAGCAGGTGATCCCCGCTTCCCTGAATCTGCTGCAGGTACGCCGTGACCGCCGGCGGGACGTCGCCGCCACAGCCGTCGAGCACGACCTCTGCGGTGCCGAGGATCGAGTGGAGCGGCGTGCGGAGTTCGTGCGACATGCAGGCGACGAACAGGTCCTTGAGCCGACCGGCTTCGCGGAGCTGATCGTTCGCCGCGTCGAGCGACTGCAGCGTCTCGAGCATCCGGGCCTGCTGCTTCTTCCGCTCCGTGATGTCGCGGCAGCAGCTCACCACCTGCCTGCGCGGAGAGAGCGACATGCTGATCTCGAGGTTGCAGGTGCGGCCATCCTTCATCTGGCCGACGACCTCGCCCCTCCAGTACCCGTCTCGAGCCAGGATGGGCTTGGCGACCGTCTCGAGGAACCGGGCGGTCGGCTCCGCGTACACCTGCTGCCAGGTTCGCCCGAACAGCTCCTCGACCGTCCAGCCCCGGAGTCGCGCGTAGGCGGGGTTCATCCAGACGTAGGTGTCTTCCTCGAGCACCGCCATTCCCTCGACGGTCGCCTCGATCGCGGCAGCCTGCGTCTCGATCGCCCTCGTCTTCTCGCGCACGAGCTGTTCCATCTCGGTGCGCTCCTGCTGCAGGCGCGCCCTGACGGTCTCGATCTGCGTCACGTCGGTGAACAGCAGGATCGATCCGTCGATGTTGTTCTCGTCGAGCATCGGCAGCGCCACGACGTCGATCTGCCGGGCGTCGTCGCCCACATCCAGCGTGACACGGCTGTTGGTCGCACCCGGGTTCCCCGAGTCACGCCAGTCGGCGATCCAGCCTCCGGAGAACAGCTCATGTAGCGGGGTGCCCGCAAGGGTCTCGCCGCAGCGGCCGGTCAGCGCCTCGAAGGCGCGATTGACCGAGCGGATGGTGCTGTCGGCGCTGACCACGGCGACCGGGTGAGACGAGAGTGCGACGATTCGGCGGAGCGTCTCGCTGAGCCGGCGCGCGTGGTGCCGATCCATGACCGCTTCGCCGATGTCCGTCAGCCGCCCGACCCACGCCGTGGTCTGGCCGTCTTCCACGATGGGCGACGACTGGACGAGCACCCAGACCGGGTGTCCGTCTGATCGCCTGAACTTGAACTCGTGGGTCTCGGAGATTCCCCGCACGCGGCGCGCGAAGTAGAACTCGGCGAGCGGTACTTCCTCCGGTTCCATGAAGTCGGTGAACGGGCGCTCGGCCATATCGGCCGGTGACACGCCCATCAGGTCGCCGGTCTTCGCGTTCGCGTAGAGGGTTCGCCCCTGGGTGTCGATCACCCAGAGCCCCACGGTGGACTGCTCGGCGAGCTGACGGAAGTCGATCCGCACGGCTGCCCGGTCGGTGACGGTGGGGGTCAGCAGCACCTCAGTCGACACTGATGACCCCTTCCTGGATCGCGAAGCGCACGAGTCCGGCCACGTCGTGGGCGTCGAGGCGGCGCATCAGCTGCGTGCGGTGGGAGTCGACCGTGCTCTCGCTGATCTCCAGCGTCGAGGCGATCGACTTGTTCGTGTGCCCCTCCGCAATCAGCTGCAGGACGAGCCGCTGGCGCGGGCTGAGCCGGGCGAGCGGGTCGACGTCGGCCAGCTCGGGGTCGAGCGAGAGCTGTGCGATCACCGCGGTGATCGGCTCGCTGAACCAGCGCTGGCCCCGGTGCACCGTCCGGACGGCGAGCGCCAGGTTCTCGGCGGTCTCGGTCTTGAGGACGTACCCGCGAACGCCCGCGTGCAGCGCCTGCCGCACCCACTTCTGCTCCGTGTGCGACGACAGGGCGATGATGCGCACCGGGTGCCGCCGCTCGGCCAGCTGGCGCATCGCCTCGAGTCCGCTCATGCCGGGCATGGCGAGGTCGAGCAGCACGAGATCGGGCTTCAGGCGATCCACCAGGTCGAGGACGGCAGACCCGGAATCCCCTTCCCCGACGACGTCGATATCGGGATGCCCGGTGAGGAGCCCCCTGATGGCCGCGCGCACGAGATGGTGATCGTCGCCGAGTACGACGCTGACACGGGGCATCAGGAGGCTCCTCTCACGGGGGAAGTGGCGTCTGGCAACCAGAAGCGGGCGGTCGTCCCGATGCCTGCGGTGGAGTCGAGGGTGATCGAGCCGCCGCTGCGCTGGGCGATCTCGCGTACGGTCGGCAGGCCGAGGCCGGTGCCGGTGGCCGGCTTGGTCGTGAAATAGGGCTCGAAGACGCGTGCCAGGACGTCGGGTGGCATGCCCGCGCCCGAGTCGGCGACCTCGATGCACCAGCCGTTCGCCGTGGCGCTGTCGGGCGTGCGCATCCCGTGCTCGAACACGCGCACCCGGACGCGTCCTCCAGGCGGGGACGCATCACGGCCGTTCGCCACGAGGTTCGAGAGCACCTGCGTGATCTCGGTCGGGTCGGCATGGACGATGGCCGGCGCCTGGTTCGGGTCGAGGACGACGTCGAGTTCCAGCTCGGCCCCGTCCGCCAGGTGGAGGAGCAGCGGCCAGGCCTCCTGCACGTGCCGCCGAAGGTCGACCGGCTGCGGCAGCGGTGCCCTGGGGCGCGCGAACTGGTTGATGCGCCGCACCAGCGTGGTCGCCTCGGTGAGCAGTTCCCGCGCCTCCCGCAGTGCGCCCTGCCCCGTGGGGCTGCCCGGGCCCGCTTCCGCCAGTTGCAGCGCACCCCGCACCGCGACCAGCGCATTGGCGAAGTCATGCGCCACCCCGCCGCTCGCCACGGCGAGCGATTCGAGGCGGTTGGCCCGTTCGAGCCGTGCCTGCAGGCGGGTGTGATCCGACAGGTCGCGCACGATCAGGATGGCGTCGCCGGCGTCGGTCGCGCGCGCGATGCGCCGCAGCGTGAGTTCCGCCGGGAAGGCGCGGTCCTGGCCGTTCATCCCGGCCGTGAAGATGACCTGCCCCTCGGCGTCGGTCAGGGTCGCCTCCCAGGCGGCGCGGGCATGTGCCCGGTCCTCCTCGGTGAACAGCGACGCGAACCAGCGTCCGCCCAGCTCACCCAGCAGCTGAATCGCCTTGGGGTTGCCGCCGGTGATCGTCCCGGCCGCGCCCAGCGACAGGATGACGTCAGGCGTCAGGCGGGCGAGGTCTTCGTAGTAGCTCCGAATCTGCAGCCGCTCCCGGAAGCGGTTCAGGCGGGCCAGGGTCCGCAGCCGGAGGCGCAGCTCGATGCTGTCGAGCGGCTTGCTCATGAAGTCGTCCGCCCCGTCGGCGAAACCCTGGATCCGCGACGCGCGATCGTTGAGCGCGGTCAGCATGATGATCGAGATGTCCCGAATCTCCTCGACCGCCCGGATGCGCGCGCAGACCTCGAACCCGGAGAGGCCCGGCATCATCACGTCGAGCAGGATCACCTCGGGCAGCTCGCGCCTGGCGAGCTCGATCGCGGTCTCACCGTCGGTGCAGGTGACGAGCGTATAGCCCTCGTCGCGGAGCATGGACGTGACGACATTGAGCCCCGCCGGGTTGTCATCGACGATCAGGACCTTCATCCGGGATCAAGTATAGGGATCCGGTAATGACCCCAGTATAGGGTGATCACCTGATTCGCCTTCCCGCCGCTGCACCCGTCGGGTCAACACCGGATTGCTGCACCCCGGAGCGGCAGCCAGAATCACCCCATGGAATTTGAAGATTTCCTCATCCAGTCGGTGCGCCGCCGGCCTGACGACGAGAACTGGCAGCGCCAGGCGTGCTACGCACTGCTCGGACTGTCGAGTGAAGCCGCGCAGGTGCTGGACGAATGCCGCCGGTGGGCGGCGGACGGGCAGCTGCCGCTGGGGCAGACCCTCCGGCGCCGGTTCTGGGGGCTCGAGTTCTATCGCGCGCTCTGCTACTACCAGCTCGATCTGCGGCCGGTACGCACGGCACCGTCCCTCAGCGGCTTTGGCGGGCTGCCGGAAACGGGCGAACTCCTCTGCATCGAGGCGGGGCGCCTCTCGTCACTGGTGTCCGGATGGCTGTTCCGCCGGCAGTGGCTGGACGAACGCGCGGTGGAGTCGCTGCGGCGGTTCGAGGCCGAGCGCCAGCGGCTGTACACCGTGCTGGGCGTCGCCGAGACGGACGTCTGGGCAGAATTCCTCGCTGGCTACGATGCCGGGCACAGCCCGTACAACACGCTCCCCAGTCGCCTCGACCTCAGGCCGCACAGCGCCGCCTGACCGGTAGGACCGCGTCGCCCGCGGTGAGTCGTGGGGAGCGATTCACCACGCCGTGACCGGTCCCGGGCCGGGCGTGCCTCAGGGTGCGCTCGGCCCATTTCTGTCCTCCTGCCTGCCCCCACGGCCGCACGTCCGTGTGTCCAAACCGCACGCCAGACGCCCATGTGCGCGCCCCTGGCGACGCGCGACTGCACGGCGATGCGCGACACTGCCCCGGCACACCCCATGCTCGGGTATCCTGCGGCACGGGCGCCTGCCCGCTGGCCTGCCTATGCAGATCCTCATCGCCGACGACGACCCGCTGTCCACGCGCCTCGCGCAGCATGCGCTCGGGCACGGCGTGGCGATCACGGCTGTCGACAACGGTGATGCCGCCTGGTCGGCCGTCCAGGCGCGGCGCGAGCCGATGCTGCTCGTGCTCGACCGGATGATGCCGGGCATCGACGGCATCGATCTCTGCCGGCGCGTGCGCGCCTCCGAGACCTATCCGCCGATCTACATCCTGATGGTGACGAGCGCCGGCCAGCCCGGTGACCTTGCCGAGGGGCTCGACGCCGGGGCCGACGACTACGTCGTCAAGCCGTTCAACGTCGCCGAACTGCGGGCCCGTGCGCGGGTGGGCGAGCGGATGCTCGCGCTGCAGGAGAGCCTCGCCCGGCGGGTGAGTGAGCTGGAAGAGGCCTTGCGCAACGTGAAGCAGCTGCGCGGCCTGCTCCCGATGTGCGCCTACTGCAAGAAGATCCGGGTGGACAACAGCTACTGGCAGCAGGTGGAGAGCTACGTGAGCGAGCACTCCGACGCGCAGTTCAGCCACGGCATCTGTCCCGAGTGCTTCCCCGAGGCGCTCGCCGAGGCCGACCGGCCGATCACGGACGAAGTCGGCTAGGCCTTCTGCAGGACGGCCGTCCGCGCCAGCCCCTGCAGGTCGTGCAGCGTGCGGTCGAACCGGAACCCCGGCCGCTGCGCCACGAGCGCGCGCACGTCGTCTTCCTGCCCGAACCCGAACTCCGTCAGGAACCAGCCGCCCGGCGCGAGGCGCGTGATCGCGGCGTCGAGCACGCCCCCGATGTCACGCAGGCCGTCGGCGCCGCCGAACAGCGCCACGTCGGGTTCGTGGCGGACGTCCGGCGAGAGCCCCGGCTTGTCGCCCTGCTTCACGTAGGGCGGGTTGGCGACGATCACATCGAACGGACCGTCGACGCCGTCGAGATATGACGTGCAGGTGCAGGTGACGCGGTCTCCGACCCCGTTGGCCTCGGCGTTCGCGCGCGCCACCGCGAGCGCGTCGGCCGAGATGTCGGTGGCGGTGACATGGCAGGCAGGCACCTCGTGCGCGAGCGACACGGCGAGCACGCCGCTGCCGGTGCCGATGTCGGCGACGCGGGGGCCCGGCTCGGGGGGCAGCGCGCGCAGCAGCGGCAGCGCCGCCTCGACGATCAGCTCGGTCTCGGGGCGCGGAATCAGCACCGCGGGTGATACCCGGAACGGCAGCCCCCAGAACTCGCGCTCGCCGACGATGTAGGCCGTGGGCTCGCGGCGCGTGCGGCGGTCGAGCCAGTCGGTGAACCGGGGCTCGAGCGCGGACGGCGCCGGATCCCGCGCGTCGGCGATCAGCCGCGCGCGATCCCAGCCGAGGATGCGTTGTGCGTAGACGTCGACATCGACCGTCGCCTCCGCTGGCGAGACGCCGGCGGCCACGAGGCGCGCGCGTCCGGCGGAGAGCACGTCGACGAGTGAGAGGTTGCTAGACAGCGGTGGCTTCCTTCAACTTTTCCGCGTTGTAGTGCGAGATCACCTGGTCGAGGATCTCGGAGGGATCGCCTTCGAGCACGTCGTGCAGCCGGTGCGTCGTGAAGTTGATCCGGTGGTCGGTGATACGGCTCTGCGGGAAGTTGTAGGTGCGGATCTTCTCGGAGCGGTCGCCGCTGCCGACCTGCCCGCGCCGCTCCTTCGCGATCGCGTCCTGCTGCTTCTGCAACTCCATCTCGTAGAGACGGGTGCGCAGCACCTTCATGGCCTTCGCGCGGTTCTTGATCTGCGACTTCTCGTCCTGCTGCGACACGACCAGGCCGCTCGGCAGGTGCGTGATGCGAATCGCCGAGTAGGTCGTGTTGACGCTCTGGCCGCCGGGTCCGCTCGAGCAGAAGGTGTCGACGCGCAGGTCCTTCTCGTTGATCTGGATGTCGACGTCCTCGGCCTCGGGCAGCACCGCGACGGTGGCCGTCGAGGTGTGGATGCGCCCGGCGGCCTCGGTGGCCGGCACGCGCTGCACGCGGTGCACGCCGCTCTCGTACTTCAGCCGGCTGTACGCGCCCCGCCCCGTAATCGAGGCGATCACTTCCTTCAACCCGCCGGCGCCGCTGTCGCTGTTCGACACGACCTCGAGCCGCCAGCCCTGACGCTCGGCGAAGCGCGAGTACATCCGGAAGAGGTCGGCCGCGAAGAGCGCCGCCTCGTCGCCGCCCGTGCCGGCGCGGATTTCGAGCAGGACGTTGCGGTCGTCGTTCGGGTCTTTCGGGATGAGCAGGATGCGCAGCTCGGCGGCCAGCGACTCGCGCTGCTCCTCGAGCCCCTTCAGTTCTTCCTGCGCGAGGTCGCGCATGTCGGCGTCGCTGCCGCGCAGCAGCTCCTCGGCGCCCTCCAGCTCCTTCTGGACCTGGCGGTATTCCCGGTACTTCTGCACGACCGGCTCGATTTCGGCCAGCGTCTTCGTGCTCTTGCGGTACTCGGCCGCGTCGGACTGCATCTCGGCCGTGCCGAGCCGCTGCATCAGCTCGTCGTACTGGCGCTCGAGCGCCCCGAGCTTCTCGAACATGGACATGGTCTGATCTCGCTCAGCCGCCGGACACCGGGGGGAGGAAGGCGACCTCGTCCCCGTCGTGCAGCGGCGCGTTCATCCGCGCGTATTCGGCGTTCACCGCCACCGACATTGCCTTCTCGTAGTCGCCCAGTGCCGGCGTCTCGTGCACGAGGGACCGCCATGCGGCCTCGGCCGTCGCCCCGTCGGGCAGTTCCCGCGCCAGCTCCGATGCGCCGGCGAGATCCTTGAGCCGGGCGAAGAGCCGAACCGTCACGCGCATGCGATTCGATGCGCCTTCTCGCGCGCCTCCGCGTCGTCAGGGTCGGCCACCGCCCCCTCGAGCCAGGTGTCGCCGCCCTCGAAGTGCTCGCGCTTCCAGATGGGCACGATCTGCTTCACCCGTTCGATCGCGTAGCGACAGGCCGCGAACGCGTCGACCCGGTGGGCCGACGCCGCCGCGATGACGATGCTCGCCTCGCCGATCTGGAGCGTGCCGATCCGGTGGTGCAGCGCCAGCCGCGCGGACGGCCAGGCGTCGCGTGCCTCGTCGACGATCCGCTGCAGCGCCTTCACCGCGAGCGGCTCGTACGCTTCGTATTCCAGGAACAGGACGGCGCGGCCGAGGTTGTGGTCGCGGACGAGCCCGGCGAAGGTGACCACGGCGCCGTCGCCCGGCTGCCCCGCCTCGACCGCCCGGGCAATCACCGTGACGTCGAGCACGTCTGTGGTGACCGCGACCGCCGCGACCGGCGGATCAGACGTGGCAGCCATGGCAGTCAGTATACCGGCTGGCTCACATCCGCCCGGCGCGGTCGGCCTGCCGTGCCCAGAAATGGTCCATCGGCCCATGCCCGTGCCCGAGGCCCGGCGCGGCCTGGATCGCGCCGGCGACGTAGCGCTGGGCGAGCGGGATCGCCTCGCGCAGCGGACGGCCGTGCGCCAGGTGCGCGGCGAGCGCGGCGGCGAAGGTGCAGCCGGTGCCGTGTGTGCTGGTGCCTGCCACCCGGACGGCCGTGAACTCCTCGAACGTGCCGTGCTGGTAGAGCAGGTCGCGGATGTCGGCGGACGGCAGGTGCCCGCCCTTGACGATGACCGCCGCCGGACCGAGGGCGGCGATGCGGCGCGCGGCCTCGCGGCGGTCCTCGTCGGTGGCGATCAGCATGCCGGCGAGCTGCTCGGCCTCGGGGATGTTCGGGGTGACGACGTGCGCCCGCGGCAGCAGCACGCGGCGGATGGCGCCGAGCGCCTCGTCGTCGAGCAGCCGGTCGCCGCTCTTGGCGACCATGACGGGGTCGACGACCAGGAACGGGATGTCGAGGTCGCGCACGGCCGCCGCCACCGCCTCGACGATCGCGGCGTTGGGGAGCATGCCGGTCTTGGCGGCATCGGTGCCGATGTCAGAGACGACCGCCTCGATCTGGGCGGCAACGAGGTCGGCGGGCAGCGCCTGGACGGCGGTGACCCCGCGGGTGTTCTGGGCGGTGATGGCGGTGAGGGCCGTGGTGCCGTAGACCTGGTGCGCGGCGAAGGTCTTGAGATCGGCCTGGATGCCGGCGCCCGCGCCCGAGTCACTCCCTGCGATCGTGAGGACCCTGCGCATGCGTCGGCCAGGCTGCGCCGCGCCTAGCTCCGGCGCCCGAGGAACGACCAGAGTCCCGGGACGATGCCGGCGGCCGCCACGAGCTTCAGCAGGTCGGCACCGATGAAGGGCACCACGCCGGCCGCGAGCGCGCCACTGAAGGCGACACCCGTCGTGAGCGACAACCCGGTGGCGCCCGCGAGGTAGACGATCGCCAGGCCGACGAGCATCGCGGCGAACGAGCCGGCGTACTTCCGGTCGAGTCCGCGCTCGGCGAGCAGCCCGGTCACGAAGGCGGCGAGCGGATACGAGAGCAGGTAGCCGCCCGTCGGGCCCACGAGGCGCAGCAGCCCCTGCGGCAGGAGCGGTGACGCCGCGAACACCGGCAGGCCGGCGATGCCGAGCAGCAGGTAGAGCACCTGCGCCGAGGCTCCAAGACGCGAGCCGAGCGCGAGCCCGCCGAGCAGCACCACCATCGGCTGGAAGGTGAACGGCACGGCGGTGAACGGCAGCGGCACACTGACCTGCGCCGCGGCAGCGGTGAGCGCCGTCAGGAAGCACACCGAGGCGACGCGCATCGCGCGCGCCGACGGGGAGGCAATCGTCAGGGACTGGAGCAGCGTCGTCTGTGAGGTGGCCGGGTTCATGAGGCCGAATTCTACCATCGGGCACCCGCGTGCCGACCCGATCACATCTGTGCCCGGCGGGCCGATCCGGCGACGCTTTTGTCGGGACGGCCGAGCACCAGCAGGTACTGCCAGGGGAGCGTCGCGCGCGAGAGCACGACGAGCCCGGCCGCCGTCGCGTCGGTCTCGACGACGGTCGACGCCACCCGCACCCCTTCGTTGGGCGCCGGACCGGGGCCTCCGCGGCCGGGGTTGTAGTTGACGATGCCCAGCCGTCCGCCCGGCTTGAGGGCCATGGCCAGGTTGCGGAGCAGCCCGACACGGTCTTCGACCTCGGGGTAGACGTCGACCACCAGCACCGCGTCGAGCGCGCCCGCCGGCAGGTTCGGATCGCTGCCGCGCCCGAGGCGGGTCTGCACGTTGCGCAGCCCGTCGCGGCTGACGCGGCGACGGATCGCGTCGAGCATCTGCGGCTGCACGTCCTGCGCGTAGACGATGCCGCGCGGCCCGACCCGCCGCGCGAGCCGCATCGTGAACCAGCCGGCGCCCGCTCCGATGTCGGCGACGACCGCGCCGTCGGCGATGCCGAGGGCGTCCATGATCTGCTCGGGCTTCTGCCAGGCCTCGCGATCGGGTCCCTCGAGCAGCCCGAGGTCCTGCGGCGGGAAGAGCGGCCCGTGCGGCTGCTGCCGTGCCGGGGCCGGCTGCGGCGCCTGCGCCGCGAGCCGTGACGTCAGGAGGCCGGTCGCCACCAGCCCGCTGGTGATGACGAGCGCCGCGACGAGCGCCGCGACGACCGCGCCGACGGTGCCGTGGCTCCGCCGCGTCACTCGGCCGTCTTCTCCTGCCGCCCTGGAATGCCCGGCTGTGTCATCGCGTCGGCCGAGAGTATCCGATCGAGCTGCTCGGCCGGCAACCACCCGCGTTCCAGCACCAGCGCGCGAATCGGCGTGCCCGTGCGCACCGACTCCTTGGCGACTTCCGCCGTCCGCGCGTAGCCGATGTACGGGCTGAGCGCCGTCGCGAGGGCGGTGCTGCGATCGAGCAGTTCGCGGCAGCGCGCCTCGTCGGCCTCGATGCCGGTCACGCAGCGCAGGCGCAGCGCGCGCATGGCATGGCGCAGGATGCCCGACGCGTGCAGCGCGTTCCAGGCGATGACCGGCATCATCACGTTCAGTTCGAGCTGCCCGGCCTCGGCCGCCATGCAGACGGTGGTGTCGCAGCCGAACACCTGGAAGCAGACCTGGTTGACCATCTCCGGGACGGAGGGGTTCACCTTGCCCGGCATGATCGACGACCCGGGCTGCACCGGCGGCAGCGTGATCTCGGCGATCCCCGCGCGCGGCCCCATGCTCAGGAGCCGCAGGTCGCTCGCGATCTTCCCGAGTTCCACGGCGAGCCGGCGCATCGTGCCGGAGTAGGCGACGACATCGCCCATGCTCTGCGTCACCCGGAAGCGGCTGGCGGCGGGCAGCAGCTCGATGTCGGTGAGCCGCGCCAGGTTCCGGATGGCGCGGGCGGTGTAGTCGGCGCCGGCGTTCAGCCCGGTGCCGACCGCGGTGGCCCCGAGGTTCAGCTCGCGCAGCTGCCACGACGCGCGATCGAGATCGTCGAGGGCGCGGGCCAGGCAGGCGGCGTAACCCTCGAACTCCTGGCCGAGGGTCATGGGCACGGCGTCCTGCAGGTGCGTCCGGCCGACCTTCAGAACGTCGGCGAAGGCGATCGACTTGTCGCGAAAGGCGCCCGCGAGCGCCCGCAGTTCGTCGAGCAAGGGGGCGTGCGCGAGGAGCAGCGCGAGGCGGGTCGAGGTCGGGAACACGTCGTTGGTCGACTGTCCCATGTTGACGTGATCGTTCGGGTGCACCAGGCGGTACTCGCCGAGCGGGGCGCCGAGGATCTCGCCCGCGCGGTTCGCCAGCACCTCGTTCACGTTCATGTTGTGCGACGTGCCCGCGCCGGCCTGGTAGACGTCGACGATGAACTGGTCGCGCAGGGCGCCGCCGAGCAGCTCATCGGCCGCCTGCACGATGGCCCTGCCGACGTCGGCCGCCAGCCGCCCGAGCTCGACGTTGGCCTCGGCCGCCGCCTTCTTCACGAGGACGGTCGCGGTCACCAGTTCGGCGGGCGCCCGCAGCCCGCTGATCGGGAAGTTCTCGGCGGCCCGGGCCGTCTGGATGCCGTAATACGCCGCGGCGGGCACGGGGTGCTCGCCGAGCGGGTCCCGTTCGGTTCTAAAGGCCATCCGAGGCGCCGCCCCGCTTATACTGACGTGATGCTTTCATCCTTCTTTGACAGCGTGCTGTCCCTCATCGTCAAGACGTCGACCGACCTGCCCCCCGACGTGCGCGCGGCCATGAAGGCCGCCATGGCGCGCGAGACGGCCGGCACGCAGTCGGCGCAGGCGCTGAACATCATCGCCCAGAACATCGACATTGCCTGCGAGACCGAGGGCGCCATCTGCCAGGACACCGGCATGCCGACCTTCGAGGTGAAGACCCCGATCGGCGCCAACCAGGTCCTGATGAAGAAGCAGATCCGCGAGGCGGTGGCGGAAGCCACGAAGCGCGGCAAGCTCCGTCCGAACTCGGTCGACTCGATCACCGGCGAGAACTCGGGCACCAACCTCGGCCCCGGCACCCCCGTCATCCATTTCGAGCAGTGGGAGAAGGACGAGATCGAGGTCAAGCTGGTCCTCAAGGGCGGCGGCTGCGAGAACATGAACGCGCAGTACTCGCTGCCGATGGAGCTGCCGAACCTGGGCCGCGCCGACCGCTCGATCGAGGGGGTGCGCAAGTGCATCCTCCACGCGATCTGGAACGCGCAGGGCAAGGGGTGCGCGCCGGGCGCGATTGGCGTCTGCATCGGCGGTGATCGCACCGCGGGATACGTCAACGCCAAGGAGCAGCTCTTTCGTACGCTCGACGACGTGAACAGCGACCCGCGCCTGGCCGAGCTCGAGGCCTCGATCATGGGCGAGGTGAACAAGCTCGGCATCGGGGCGATGGGGTTCGGCGGACGCACGTCGCTCATCGGCTGCAAGATCGGCACACTCAACCGCCTGCCGGCGAGCTTCTTCGTGTCGGTCGCCTACAACTGCTGGGCGTTCCGCCGGCTGGGCGTAACGCTCGACGGCAGCACCGGCGCCATCACCAAGTGGCTCTACCGCGACGAAACGGCGCCGATTGCGGCGATGGCCGACCAGTCCGGCTTCCAGCGCACCGGCCGTGAGGTGGTGCTGCGGGCGCCGATCACCGAGGAGCAGGTCCGCGGGCTCAAGGTGGGCGACATCGTCCTGATCTCGGGGCGCGCCTACACAGGCCGCGACGCGGTGCACCACCACCTGATGCAGCACGAACCGCCGGTCGACCTGCGGGGTGGCGTGCTCTACCACTGCGGTCCGGTCGTGAAGAAGGACGGCGACACCTGGCGGGTGACCGCCGCCGGCCCGACGACCAGCATCCGCGAGGAGCCGTACCAGCACGAGGTCATCAAGCGGTACGGCGTGCGGGCGGTCATCGGCAAGGGCGGCATGGGTCCGAAGACGCTGGCCGCGCTGCAGGAGCACGGGGCGGTCTACCTCAACGCCATCGGTGGGGCGGCCCAGTTCTACGCCAATACGATCAAGAGCGTCGACGGCGTCTCGCTGCTCGAATTCGGCACGCCCGAGGCGATGTGGCACCTGCAGGTCGAGGATTTCCCGGCCATCGTGACCATGGACGCCCACGGCAACAGCCTGCACAAGGACGTGGAACAGGAGTCGGCCAGGGAACTGGCGGCCCTGGGCGCCTGAGTCGGCGTCCAAGAGAGACGCCCGGCTCGGCTTGCTGCCCCCCGAGGGGGTGCGTATAATTTCATGATGCGGCGGCCCTCCGCTGTCGCGCCAGTACTGCGAGGAGAACACCCGTGATTAACGTGTCCACGACTGCGGCGTCCAAGATCAACGAGCTCCTGTCCGAAGAGGGCAAGGAAGGCAGCGGCCTGCGCGTGTTCGTCCAGGGCGGCGGCTGCTCGGGCTTCCAGTACGGCCTCATGATCGAGGAAGACGGCGGGACGGCCGACCAGGTGTACGAGTCGAACGGGGTTCGCCTGTTCATCGACCCGGTCAGCATCAGCTACCTCAAGGGCGCCGAGGTCGACTTCGTCGAGACGGTGACCGGCGGCGGGTTCACCATCAAGAACCCGAACGCCACCTCGACCTGCGGCTGCGGCAGCTCGTTCAGCGCGTAGGACGCCGCCGTTCGGAAACACGAGCGGATGTCCACCAGCCCCCTTCCTGACCTCAGCCGCCTCAAGCCGGCCGGCGGCAAGCGGTCGAGCAAGCGGGAACAGATCGTCAACGTGTTCCTGCGGCAGGAAGGGCACCTGACGGCCGACGACCTCGTCGACCGTATCCGCCAGGACGATCGCCGGGTCAGCCGCGCCACCGTCTACCGCACGCTGCAGTGGATGGTGGACGCGGGGATCGCCCGGAAGGTCGACTTCGGTGAGGGGCGGTCGCGCTTCGAGCCGTCCTACCGCCAGCCCCGTCACTTCCACCTGATCTGCCAGCGCTGCCAGGAATCGTTCGAGTTCCTGAGTTCCGACGTCGAGGGACTGCTCGACGAGGTGTCGTCGGCCAGCGGTTTCGAGGTCGACCACAGCGTCGTGCAGGTGTACGGCACCTGCGCCGAGTGCCGCGCCGGACGCACGCGTCCGGCCCCCGGCGTGCCGCTCGCCGCGCACCAGGGGCAGGGCAGCGGCCACGGTCACTCCGATCTCGTGTTCGCCCGCGACGCGCTGCGGATGGCGATCGCCACCGAACGCACCGGCGTCGAGTTCTACTCACGCGCCGCGCGAATCACCCGTGACGCCCGCGGGCGCCGCATCTTCCAGGACCTCGCGCAGGAAGAGAAGGCGCACCTCGGACGGCTGGAGGAGCGCTACACCGAACTGCTGCAGCGTGACCCGCTGCTCGAGCAGCGGCCGACGTTCCTCTTCTTCAAGGGGGCGGCGAACGGCATCTTCGCTCAGGGGGCCGCGCAGCTGCTGCAGGGCATCAACGACCAGCAGGCGCTGATGATCGGCATCCGCTGCGA
>CANIAI010000018.1 GCA_947465275.1 Acidobacteriota bacterium
GGGGTGATCGTCAGTTCGTGGGACCGGTCGCGGAACTGCTGACGCCGCTCACGGCGCCGCATGGCGTCTTTGCCGTGCTCGGCAACCACGACGACGATCGCGACCTGCCTGCCGCACTCGCCGCCCGCCACATCACCGTGCTGCGTGACACGCGCACCCGCCTCTCCATCAGGGGCGCGTCGATCGATGTCGCGGGCGTGCGGTTCTGGACGAGGCGACCGGAAGATATCGCGCGAGTCGTCCGGGGCGCGCGCGGACCGCTGATGCTGCTCGCGCACGACCCGCGGAGGCTCACCGAGGCGGCGGCGCTGGGGGTGCCGCTCGTGCTCTCGGGTCATACCCACGGGGGACAGGTCGTGCTTCCGGGCCTGGGCGCGGTCGCCCGACGGAACTTCCCCGTGCTGTCCGGCGTTGGCGGCCAGGGATCCACCTCCCTGTTCGTGAGCCGGGGCGTGGGAACGGTCTATGTCCCGATCCGGTTGAATTGCCCGCCCGAGGTCGCCGTCCTCACGTTGCGGCGCGCCCCGACGAGGGGATGAGGCAAAGGGGCGGCCCCTGCCGCCACACGCTGTTGGCCATGCCAACTCTGAACGTCGGCCTGATTTCTCCGTGCATCAGTCGTTTTGTTCATGCACGGTGGCCTCATCGCTTATAGCGGTGCCCTCCCACACGCGCGGCGGCCGCCAAATCCTGTGCCGCGAGGGGGGTCACGCTCACGATTTGCCCCTCAACGCGGACCTCGAGGCCTCGCACGCGAACATCGAGGGGGTCGACAGGGAAACCGAGGGGGTCATCGTGCTCACGAGCCCCCGTCGGCCCGTTCCGGGCGGTGATTCTGCCGTGCGGCCGTCAGACGACGTCTGGCCGAGCCGCGGTTGGGGGCAGGATCAGCCGCCGGCCCTCGATACGCCAGCCGCCGGCCAGGATGGTGGCAAGGGCTTCCGGGTACAGGCGGTGCTCCGCGTCGAGAATGCGCGCGCTGAGCGTGTCGGCGGTGTCCGTCGGAGACACCGGGACGGCGCGCTGGGCGACGATCGGGCCGGAGTCGAGCCCTGCATCCACCAGATGCACCGTCGCGCCGCTCACCCTGACCCCGTGCGCCACGGCCTGGGCCTGGGCGTCCACGCCGGGGAACGCCGGCAGCAGTGAGGGATGGATGTTCAGGATGCGATCCGGAAAGGCGTTCAGGAGCGCCGGGCCAATCAGGCGCATGAACCCCGCCAGGCAGACGTAGTCGACGCGCTGCGCCTGGAGGGCCTGCGCCAGCGCCTCGTCGTACGCGTCGCGCGAGGGCCACGCGCGATGCTCGAGCACCGCGGTGGGAATGCCCGCCGCTCGGGCCCGCTCGAGTCCGAACGCCGCGGGGCGGTTCGACATGACGACGGCAATCTCGGCGTCGAGCCTGCCCTCCGCGACCGCGTCGATGATCGACTGCAGGTTGCTGCCGCGGCCTGAGATCAGCACACCGAGACGGCGCCCTGGAGCGCCGGCGCGTGCCACCGAGGTCATGCGTAGGTGACCTGGGGCGGCTCTCCGGACACGATCTCTCCGATCACCTTCGCGTCGCGCCCACCGCGGGCCGCCAGTTCACCGATGAGCGGCTCCGCGTTGTCCGGCGACGTCACGATGATCAGGCCGATCCCCATATTGAAGGTGCGGAACATGTCTTCCGCCGGGACCTTCCCCGACTCCTGAAGCCAGCGAAACAGCGGCGGAACCTCCCACGCGTCCGTCCGGACGATGGCTGACGTGCCGTGCGGCAGCACCCGCGGAAGGTTCTCGGTGATTCCCCCACCGGTGATGTGCGCCATCCCCTTGATGCGCGTGTTCTCGAGCTGCGGGCGGACGCACGAGAGGTAGGAGCGGTGCGGCTCGAGCAGCGCGTCACCAACCGTGCGGCCCAGTTCCGGCACGTGTGCGTCGACCGCGAGCCCGAGGTGGTCGAAGACGATCCGGCGCGCGAGCGAGTAGCCGTTCGTGTGAAGACCCGACGAGGGCACGCCGACGAGGACGTCGCCCACCGCGATGGTCCGGCCCGTGATCAGGCGCGAGCGGTCAACGCTGCCGACGATGAAGCCGGCGAGATCGTACTCGCCGTCGGCGTAGAACCCCGGCATCTCTGCCGTCTCGCCGCCGAGGAGCGCGCAACCGTTCTCGCGGCACGCGGCCGCCATCCCGCCGACGACCGACTCGGCGACGCTCGGTTCCAGCCGCCCCGTGGAGAGGTAGTCGAGGAAGAACAGCGGTTCGGCGCCCTGCACCAGGATGTCGTTCACGCAGTGATTGACGAGGTCCTGACCGACGGAGTCGTGGCGCCCGGCCATGAAGGCGACCTTCAGCTTCGTCCCGACGCCGTCCGCACTCGACACCAGCACCGGCTCGCGGTATCGGGAGGTATCCAGGCGGAAGAGTCCACCGAACGAGCCGATGTCCGACAGGACACCCTCAGTGAAGGTCGAGCGTGCCAGGCCGCGAATGCGGCGGACCGCCTCATTGCCCGCGTCGATGTTCACGCCGGCCGTCTTGTAGGTGAGTTCAGTCATGGGTGCTGAGTTGCGTGGGAGGTCAGAAGGACAACTGCTGAATGAGTTCGGCCATGAGGGCCCGATCGGACGAGCCCTCCGGCGCCTGCCAGTAGCGCGCGCGCACGGCGGCGAAGAAACCTTCCTGCGCGAAATCGTCCTCGAGCCGGCCGAAGGCGAACTGCAGCGCCTCGACCGCCGCGACGCGGTCGGCCGGGCCGCCGGCGATCAGCCAGGTCAGCATGGGTTCGGGTCGTCGCAGGGCGGCGCCGCCGAAGACGATCGCGGCAAGGTCGTGGGTGGCCGGCCGGCGGGACGCGTCGAGCAGGAAGGCATAGCCGGTTGACGGCGAGACCTCCGCGACCGCGCCGGCCGCCATGAGGGCGGCTCGTATCGCCTCGGCACCCGCGCGCGGGGCCGTCAGCACGTCGCGAATCGCCGCGACGTGGTCGGTACAGGACTCGCCGAGCAGGCACAGCGCGGCGTGCCTGGCCATCGTCGACTCGACGGTCGTGAGCATCAGCGCCGACAGGACGGCGACGTCCCGGGTATCACCGACCCGGCCGAGCGCCAGGATCGCGTCGTCCTGGAGCGGGCCGTCGATGCCGGCGACCGTGGTCAGGACGCCCCGTGCGTACGTGGCGCCCGCCTGGCCCAGCGACTCGATGACGGCGATTCGGAAGAAGTCGAGTCCGCGCCCGACCTCCGCCACCAGCGCCCGCTGCACCGCGGGGTCGGCGCCGAGTGTCGCCAGCGCCTTCACGAGCGCCGGCCGCACGAATTCCGCCTGCTCCCGCTCGAGCGCGGCCAGGAGCGGAAAGGTCATCTCACGGTCGGGGTGTGCCGCGATCCAGTTGTAGGCGACCTCACGGACCCGGTCGTTCCGGTCGTCCAGCAGGGAGCGCATCACGGTGCTGAGGCTCCTGTCGGAGAAGCCGGTGAGCAGGACCAGCGCCCGGTAGCGCACGAACTGGTCGGGTGACTCACGCACCGCCACCGTCAGCGCGCGCACGGCGTCAGCCGCCGTGGCGCGCCGCACGGTCCGCGCGGCGTTCATCCTGGTGGAATAGTCGAGCGCCGACAACCGGGCAATGGCGCCGGCGAGTTCGGTCGCCGCCCCCTCGGTGGACTGCGCCGGTGCCGGCGCCGCCACGGCGAGGAGCAGGCACGACAGCAGGACGGCGCGAATCACGTCAGCCGACGACCGTGTCCTTCTCGTACACGGCGCTGGCGATCGCCTCCGACGCCGGAGTGGGCGGAGCGGGGTCGCCATTCAGCTTGAGGGCGAGCTGCAGGTAGGCCGCCTCGTTACGGGGAAACGCCACCGGATACACACCCGTGTAGCACGACGTGCAGTAGTGCTGACGCCCGTGCTGCACGCTGGCCGTCATCCCGTCGAGACTGAGATACGAGACGCTGTCGGCGTCCAGGTACTTCCGAATCTCCTCGAGCGTGTGCGTGGCGGCGATGAGCTCTGACCGGCGCGGCGTGTCGACACCGTAGAAGCAGGGCGAGATCGTCGGCGGGCAGCTGATGCGCATGTGCACTTCGGTGGCGCCCGCGCTGCGCACCATCCGGACGATCTTCCGGCTCGTGGTACCGCGGACGATCGAGTCGTCGACCAGCACGACCCGGCGGCCCTCGAGGATGCTGCGCACCGGATTCAGCTTCACGCGGACGCCGAAGTGCCGGATCGACTGCTGCGGCTCGATGAACGTCCGTCCGACGTAGTGGTTCCGGATCAGGCCCATCCGCATGGGGATGCCGGAGGCCTCGGCGAACCCGACGGCCGCACACACGCCGGAGTCGGGAATCGGCACGACGACGTCGGCGGGCACCCCTGACTCGCGCGCCAGCCGGCGCCCGAACTCCGTCCGCACCTCGTTCACGCTCTCGCCGAAGACGTAGCTGTCGGGACGTGCGAAGTAGACGTGCTCGAAGATGCACTGCGAGCGCTGGGCAGCCGCGAACGGCTTCACCGACCGCAGCCCGGCGTTACTGATGATGACGACCTCGCCCGGCTCCACGTCACGCACGTAGGTCGCGCCGATGAGGTCGAGCGCGCAGGTCTCGGAGCAGATGACCCAGGCGTCGCCCAGCCGGCCGATGGCCAGTGGCCGGAAGCCGTGCGGGTCGCGCGCCCCGACCAGGCGGTCGGTCGTCATCATCACGAACGAGAACGCGCCACGCCCCTGCGAGATCGCGTCGATGATGGCGGCCTCGGCACTCTTCTCCTTGGAGCGCGCGAACAGGTGCACCACCGTCTCGGTGTCGCTGTTGGTCTGGAAGATCGCGCCTTCGCGGACCAGCGCATCCCGGAGCTCACCGGCGTTCACGAGATTGCCGTTGTGCCCGATCGCGAACTGTCCGTGGATGCTGTCGACCACGATGGGCTGGGCGTTCGCCAGACGGCTCTCGCCGGCCGTCGAGTACCGGACATGGCCGATAGCGGACGTGCCGGGCAGCTGCGAGAGCGACTGCCCGTCGAACGCCTCGTTCACGTAGCCCATCGCCTTCGAGTACCGGATGCGCGTGCCGTCGGACGCGGCGATGCCGGCGCTCTCCTGCCCCCTGTGCTGCAGCGCGTAGAGGCCCAGGTAGGTCAGGTTCGAGGCTTCGGGATGACCGAAGATCCCGAAGACGCCGCATTCATCCTTGAACTTATCGAGCATGGGCGGCATGACCTGCGCGGACGTCCGGCTGGCGGCCGGTGACAGCGCGATGCGGGACGGGTTGACGAGCGGGAGACGCCGACGAACGCCGGCATCCCAAGTGTACGGCGTCACGCAAGGGCCGGCTCCACCTCGAGCGCCCGCTCGAGCGCGGTCTCCCAGATCTCCTGTGCCTCCGCCAGCGCCACCTCGGCGACAGGCACGCCATCGATGCCGAAGCGCAGCGTCGAGCCGCCGACGAGGCCGATGCGACGCGCGGGGACGCCGTGTTCGCGGGCGAGCTCGAGCAGCTCAGGCACGCGGGCCGGCACCACCGACACGATCGCTCGCGACGCCGACTCGCTGAAGAGCGTCATCACCGACGTGAGCGCCTGGTCGGGCGCACCCACCGCTTCCAGGTCGACGACGGCGCCGATGCCGGTATCGAAGCAGCTCTCCGCCACGGTGACGGCGAGCCCGCCCTCCGCGCAGTCGTGGGCGGACCGGATCAGCCCCGTCTTCGCGCCGGCGACCAGCAGCCGCTGCAGGCCGGCCTCCCGGGCGAGGTCGAGGGCCGGGGGGCTGCCGGCAATTCGGTCATGCATGACCTTGAGGTACTCGCTGCCGCCGATTTCAGCCTTCGATTCCCCCAGCAGGACGATCACGTCGCCAGCTTCGCGGAACGTGCGCCGGACCGCGCGGTCGGCATCTTCGAGCAGCCCCACCATGCCGAGCACGGGCGTCGGGAGGACGGCGCGGCCGTCGGTCTCGTTGTAGAGGCTCACGTTCCCGCCGGTAATCGGGATGCCAAGCGCACGACAGGCCGCGCCCATGCCCTCGACGGCCTTGGCGAACTGCCACATGACCTCGGGCTTCTCGGGATTGCCGAAGTTGAGGCAGTTGGTCGCGCCGATTGGTTCACCGCCCGCGCACGCCACGTTGCGAGCGGCCTCGGCGACGGCGAGCTGCGCGCCCACGTACGGGTCAAGATAGACGAATCGCGCGTTGCAGTCGGCCGAGAGCGCCAGCGCGCGCGTCGTGCCCTTGATGCGGACGACGCCGGCGCCCATGCCGGGCGTGACCAGCGTGTTCGTCCTGACCATGTGGTCGTACTGCCGGTAGACCCACCGCTTGCTCGCCACGCCAGGCGACGCGAGCAGGCGACGGAGCACCGCCGCCGGGGCAGCTGGCGCCCCGAGCTCCGCCGGGTCGAACCGCCGCACCTCGGCGAGGTAGGCCGGCTCCTGCATCGGGCGCCGGTAGAGCGGCGCTTCATCGGTGAGGGCGGTGTTCGGAATCTCGGCGATGACGGTGCCGCGGTCCTTGACGCGCATGCGGCCGTCGGTCGTGACCGTGCCGATGCAGACCGCGTGGAGATCCCACTTCTCGAAGATGCGCTCGACCTCGGCTTCGCGCCCGCGCTTGACGACCAGGAGCATCCGCTCCTGCGACTCGGAGAGCATGATCTCGTACGGCGTCATGCCGGTCTCGCGCTGCGGCACGAGCGACACGTCGATCTCGACACCCGCGCCGCCGCGCGACCCCATCTCGCAGGTCGAGCAGGTGAGGCCGGCCGCGCCCATGTCCTGGATGCCGACGAGCGTGTCGGTCTTCATGACCTCGAGGCACGCCTCGAGCAGGAGCTTCTCCATGAACGGATCGCCGACCTGGACGGCGGGACGCTTCTCGGCCGACTTGTCGTCGAACTCGGCGGAGGCCATCGTCGCACCGTGGATGCCGTCACGACCGGTCTTCGCGCCGACGTAGTACACCGGATTGCCGGCGCCCGACGCGGTGCCCTTGATGATCTCGTCGGCGCGCGAAATCCCGAGGCAGAACACGTTCACCAGCGGGTTGCCGGTGTAGCTCTCGTCGAAGCCGATCTCTCCGCCGATGGTCGGGATGCCGATGCTGTTGCCGTACCCGGCGATGCCGGCCACGACACCGGTCATCGTCCGCCGCACCAGCGGCAGGTCGAGCGAACCGAACCGCAGCGAGTTCAGCAGCGCGATGGGGCGCGCGCCCATCGTGAAGATGTCGCGGATGATGCCGCCGACCCCGGTGGCCGCGCCCTGATAGGGCTCGATGAACGACGGATGGTTGTGCGACTCGATCTTGAAGACGGCCGCGAGCCCGTCGCCGATGTCGACGGCGCCGGCGTTCTCGCCCGGCCCCTGCAGCACCCTGGGACCGGTCGTGGGCAGCGTCTTCAGGTGCACGCGCGAGCTCTTGTAGCTGCAGTGCTCCGACCACATCACGGAGAAGATGCCCAGCTCCGTCAGCGTCGGCTCGCGCCCGAGCATCTCGAGGATGCGGGCGTACTCGTCTCGCTTCAGGCCGTGGCGTTCGAGGACGGAATCGGAGATCGGACCGGAGGTCATCACTTCGCTCTTGGGTGGCGTGGCCACTACTGCGGGCTGCCGGCGAGCGCACCGCCGGCAGACGAGACGCTCTTCACGACCGATTCGAGCACCACGAGCCCGTCACGACTGCCGACGGCGAGCTCACAGGCGCGCTCCGGGTGCGGCATCAGGCCCACGACGTTGCGCTGCGTGTTGCAGATGCCGGCGATGTTGTTGAGCGAGCCGTTCGGGTTCGCCGCCTCGGTGACGTCGCCCGATGCCGTCGTGTACCGGAAGATGACCTGGCGGTTCGCCTCGAGGGCGGTCAGCACGTCGGGTTCGGCGTAGTAGTTCCCCTCGCCGTGGGCGATCGGAATCCTGAGCACCTGTCCAGGCACGCACGCCGCCGTGAACGGCGTGTCGACCTGCTCGACGCGCACGTGGACGAACTCGCACTGGAACTGCACGCTGCGGTTGCGGAGCATGGCACCAGGCAGCAGGCCACACTCGAGCAGCACCTGGAATCCGTTGCAGATCCCGATGACCGGCCCGCCACCGGCCGCGAAGCGGGTGACCTCGCGCATGATCGGTGAGAACCGGGCGATGGCGCCCGTCCGGAGATAGTCGCCGTACGAGAAGCCGCCGGGGAGCAGCACGACGTCGGCGCCGCGCAGCGACGCGTCCTTGTGCCAGACGAACTCGGCGTCCTGCCCGAGGACGTGCTTGACCGCGTGGTAGGCGTCGTGGTCGCAGTTGGAACCGGGAAAGACGACGACGGCGAACTTCATCGGGCCGCTCCGGGCCCGACCGCCGCCGGGTCGTCGACGTCGATGCGATAGCTCTCGATCACCGGGTTCGCCAGCAGCGTGTCAGCCGCCGCGCTCGCGATCCGTGAGGCTTCGGCGGCGGTACCGGCTGCCACATCGAGCTCGAAGTACTTCCCCTGCCGGACGTCACGCACCGCGTCGTGGCCGATCGAGTGGAGCGCCTCGGTGACGGTCCGTCCCTGCGGATCGAAAACCGACGGCTTGAGCGTGACGTAGACGCGGACGCGCATGGACCCTGCCCTCAGTGAACGGCCGCCGCGCCGGCCGTCTGGCCGGCAGCGACCGGAATGAACACTCGCTCGAAGATCGCGTCGACGTGCTGGAGCTGCTCGTCGAGGTCGAACGCCCGCTCGATCTCGGCGGGCGGCAGCACCGCGGTCACGTCCGCATCGGCCAGCAGGAGCGCCTTGAAGTCGCGGTGCTCGTGGAAGGACCGCATCGCGTTGCGCTGCACCCACTCGTACGCCTGCTCGCGCGTGACGCCGCGACGGGCCAGCTCGAGGAGGACGGTGCCGGAGAAGACCACGCCGCGTGAGCGGTTCAGGTTCTCGAGCATCCGCTCCGGGTAGACCACCATGCCGCTCACCACGCGGGTGAACCGGCGCAGCATGTGATCGACCGCGATGAAGCTGTCGGGCAGGATGACGCGCTCGACCGAGGAGTGCGAGATGTCGCGCTCGTGCCAGAGGGCGTTGTTCTCGAGGGCGGCGTGCGCGTTGCCACGGATCAGCCGCGCCAGGCCGACAATCTGCTCACAGGCGATCGGGTTCCGCTTGTGCGGCATGGCGGACGACCCTTTCTGCCCCTTCGCGAATGGCTCCTCGACCTCGCCGAGCTCGGTCTTCTGCAGGCCGCGAATCTCGAGCGCGAACTTCTCGAGCGACGAGGCGGTGACCGCGAGCGCGAACATCAGTTCCGCGTGCCGATCGCGCTGGATGACCTGCGACGCCACCAGCGCGGGCGCCAGGCCGAGGCTCGCGCAGACGTCGGCTTCGATCGCCGGCGACAGGTGCGCGAAGGTGCCGACCGCGCCCGACAGCTTGCCGACCGACACCACCTCGCGGGCGCGCACCACGCGGGCGACGTCGCGCGCGAGCTCGGCGTACCAGAGGGCCAGCTTGACGCCGAACGTCATCGGCTCGGCGTGCACGCCGTGCGTCCGGCCGATCATCACCGTCCGGCGATGCTCGTCGGCGCGGGCCTGCACCGCGCGCATCAGCGCGTCGAGATCCTGCAGGATCAGGTCGCACGCCTCGCGCATCTGCAGCGCCTGCGCGGTGTCGATCACGTCCGACGAGGTGAGGCCGAAGTGCAGCCACCGCGCGGACGGCCCGACCTTCTCCGCGACAGCGGTCGTGAACGCGATCACGTCGTGTTGCGTGACCTGCTCGATTTCCTCGATGCGGGCGATGTCGAAGGCCCCGCGGGCCCGGACGTCGGCAGCGGCCTCGGCGGGGACGATCCCCGCACGCGCCATCGCATCAAGGGCCGCGGTCTCGACCTGCAGCCAGGTTTCGTAACGATGCTGGTCGCTCCAGATGCGACCCATGTCAGGGTGTGTGTACCGCTTGATCATCCGAGTGAGAGGCGCCCCGCGGGAATCTCGAGGTCGTCGACGGCTCCGAGCACGGTGGCGGCAAGGGAGCCGTCGGCAAAGAGGTCGCGGGCCACGCGCTGCACGTCGTCGCGCGTGACACTTCCGACCCCGGTCAGGGTTTCGTCGAGCCCGAACTGCCGCTCGAAGTAGATTTCCTGGCGTGCGAGGTGCGACATGCGGCTCGAGGTGCTCTCGAGGTTCAGCATGAGGCTCCCCTTCAGGTGATCCTTGGCGCGCTGGAGCTCGCTCTCGGGCAGCGGCTCGTCCTTCATGCGGCGGAGCTCGGCGACGACCACGTCGATCAGCTCACCCACCGCGTCGTTCGCGCAGCCCGCGTAGATCGTCATCGACCCGGCGTCGCGGTAGGCGCTCAGGCCGCTGAACACGGCGTACGCCAGCCCGCGCTTCTCGCGCACGTTCTGGAAGAGGCGCGAGCTCATCGAGCCGCCGAGGATGGTGTTGAGGACGTACGACGCGTAACGGTCGCGGTGGTCCTGCTGGTAGCCGTTGGTGCCGAGACAGACGTGGCTCTGCTCGAGGTCCTTGGTGCGGATGAGGACGTTCGGCACGACGACCGGCGGCACCTCGATGCGCGCGGCGGAGTCGCGCGGCAGGCGCTCGAAGACGCGGGACACGAGGTCGCGCACCTGCGCGTGCTCGATGTTGCCCGTGGCGGCGACGATCAGGTTGGGCGCCGTATAGACGCCCCCGAAATACTCGCGCAGCGCCGGCCCGTCGAGCGCCTCGACCGTCTCCTTCGTGCCCAGGATCGGGCGCCCGAGCGGATGGTCGGCCCAGAAGCGCTCGGTGAAGAGCTCGTGGACGAGGTCGTCGGGCGTGTCCTCGACCATCTTGATCTCTTCGAGGACCACCTTCTTCTCGCGCTCGATGTCCTCGTCGGAGAAGGCGGGGTTCATGACGATGTCGCCGAGCACCTCGATCGCCAGCGGCAGGTGCTCGTCGAGCACCTTGATGTAATAGCTGGCGTATTCCTTGGCGGTGAAGGCGTCCATCTGGCCGCCGATCGAGTCGATCGTCTGGGCGATGTCTTCCGCCGACCTGGTGGCCGTGCCCTTGAAGAGCATGTGCTCGACGAAGTGGGCGATGCCGCTCTGGCGGGCCGACTCGTGCCGCGATCCGCGGGCGAGCCACACGCCGATGCTCACCGAGCGCACGTGCGGTATCCGCTCCGTCAGGATGCGGAGCCCGTTGGGAAGGACGTCTCTGACGATCGCGGTATCCGGCACTGGTCTCGTCGGGACAGCTTGGCCCAGGACCTCTTCGAGGATCCGGGTTCGGGAACTCGCGCCTGTCGCCCGCGGCCGAAAACACCGCAAGTGATTGCAGGACAGGGGATTAGAAGAACGTCGGCATCATAGCATGCCGTCGCGGGCAGCCGCAATGGAAACCGGCCGCGGCTGCTACAATCGGGGGTCCGCCCCCACGCCGTTCCGGCAGGCGGGACCAGCCATGCACAGCCCCATGCTCGACCTCGCGGACCTGGAACTTCCCGACCTCGAGGCGGCCCTCGTCGCGAGAGGCTTCGAGCGGTTCCACGCGCGCCAGCTCTACCGCTGGATCCACCGGCGCGGGGTGACCGACGTCGCGCAGATGACCGACCTCTCGCGGCGACTCCGGGCAATGCTCGAGCAGGACTGCCTCATCCGGACGCCCCGCGTGGTCGGCGACGAACGCTCGACCGACGGCACGCGGAAGCTGGTGCTCGAGCTGGTGGACGGGCGCCGCATCGAGTCGGTGTTCATTCCCGACACCCCGGCCATGACGTTCTGCATCTCGACCCAGGTGGGATGCGCGATGGCGTGCGGGTTCTGCCTGACCGGCCGGATGGGGCTGGTCCGGCACCTCACGGCCGGGGAAATCGTCGGCCAAGTGCGCGTCCTGGCCGCCGCCACCGGCCTGCTGGACTCGCCCTTCAACATCGTCCTGATGGGGATGGGCGAACCGCTGCACAACTACGACCAGACGATGAAGGCGCTGCGGATGCTGCACGCCGAGCAGGGGCTCGCGGTGTCGCCGCGACGCGTGACCCTGTCGACGGTCGGCATCGTGCCGGCGATGCGGCGGCTCGCCGACGAACCGCTGATGCCGAACCTCGCGATCTCGCTGCACGCGACCACCGACGAGCAGCGCACGGCGCTGGTGCCGCCGAACCGGAAGTATCCGCTGGCCGAGATTCTCGAGACCTGCCGCACGTTCCCGCTCAAGAAGCGCAGCCGCATCACCTTCGAGTACGTGATGCTCGCGGACGTGAACGACACTCCCGAGGACGCCCGGCGGCTGGCGCGCCTGCTGGCCGGCATCAAGGCCAAGGTGAACCTCATTCCGCTGAACCCGGCACCGGGGATCCCCTACGCGCGCCCGTCCGATGAGCGGGTCGACCGGTTCGCCGCCATCCTGGCCGAGCGGCACCTCACCGTGTCGGTGCGGAAGAGTCGCGGACGCGACATCCGCGCGGCCTGCGGGCAGCTGATCGTCGAAGGCGGAACGGCGAAGACGGCGGCGCAGCAGATGGCGCTGCTGATGCGGTAGCGCTCAGTCCGGGCCGCGGTCGGCCGCGTCGTCGACGCGCACGTCCACCCAGTCGTTCCGCAGCGCCTGGCGATCGAGCCTGACCTTCAGGTAGTTGTCGGTGACGGCCGACCAGCCGTCGTCCACGACCAGCGCGCGCCGGCGGCTGCCCGCCTGCGCGGCGCGAAAGCGTCGCACCATCGCGGCGCCCAGTCCGCGAATCTCGGTCGCCCTCGCACGGACGACGGCCCCGTCGACCTTCCCGCCCAGACGCGAGGCCTCGGTCCCCGGGCGGTCCGAGTACGGGAAGACGTGCAGGTGACTGGTCGGCAGGTCGCGCAGCACCTCGCGCAGCGCGGCCATGTCGGCGTCGAGTTCGCCCGGAAATCCGACGATCACATCCGTCCCGACGGCGGCCCAGGGCATCTGCTGGTGGATGCGCTGCACGAGCCGCACGTAGCTCGCGGCCGTGTAGGGCCGGTGCATCGCCCGCAGCATCCGGTCGCTCCCGTGCTGCAGCGGCAGGTGGAAGTGCGGCGCGAGCCGCGGTGAGCCGGCGACCAGGTCGACGATGGCGTCGGTGCAGTCCATCGGCTCGAGTGAGCTCACGCGGAACAGCACGTCGTCCGGCCAGCGCGCCAGCACCTCGAGCAGCTGCTCGAGGGTCGCGCCGCCCCCGAGATCCCGTCCCCACGAACCGAGGTGGACGCCCGTCACGGCGATCTCCCGGTACCCCGCGGCGACGGCACGGTTCACGTCGGTGACGACCTCGTGCAGCGCCTTCGAGCGGCCGGGCCCGCGGGTGCTCGGGATGATGCAGTAGGCGCACCGCTCGTCACACCCGGTCTGCACGCGCAGCGTGAAGGCAGTGCGGCCGGCAGCGCCGGGCCGGAGCGACGACCCGCACGGACCGTCGCCGTCCACGTAGCGGGCGGGGTCTGGCGGAATCAGCGCGTCGAGGACCGCGCCGAACGCGTCCTTCTCACGGTTGGGGACCACCTGGACCACGGACGGCAGGGCGGAGAGTTCACCGGCGCACCGCGAGGCATAACAGCCGGTCGCGACGATGCGTGCGCGGGGGTTCGAGCGGGCGATCCGGCGGATGGCCTGGCGAGCGCCCTGGTCGGCCGATGCAGTGACGGAACAGGTGTTCACGACCACCACGTCGGCGTCCACCGGCGGGCCGGGCACGGCGCCGCGCTGGAGGAACGCGTCCTCGATCGCGAGCGAATCAGCCTGGTTGACCCGGCAGCCGAAGGTCAGGACGCTGTACTTCACGGCTGCCCTGTCATGTCTGCCAGCGGGCGACTACGCCGGCGCGGCCGGGCCGAGCGCCTTCCGCCCGATGTCGCGACGGTACTGCAGGCCGTCGAAGTGGATGTGCGACACGGCCCTGTATGCCTGCGCGATGGCCTGCGGGTAGTCATCGCCACGGCCGACGACGGTCAGGACGCGCCCGCCACTCGTGACCACACGGCCCCCGGCAGCCGCGGTGCCCGCGTGGAAGACCAGCGCACCGGTGGCCTCTGCCTCGGCAAGCCCCGAGATGACGCGGCCGCTCTCACTCGATTCCGGGTAGCCCCGGCTGGCGAGCACGACCCCCACGGCGCAGCCGTCGCCCAGCGTGACCCGTCGGGCCGGCAACTCGCCGCGGGCGGCGGCCAGCAGCAACGGCGACAGCGGTTCTCCCAGGCACGGCAGGAGCACCTGCGCCTCAGGGTCGCCGAACCGCACGTTGAACTCCACGACGCGCGGACCGTCGGCGGTCAGCATGAGCCCCACGTAGAGGAAGCCACGGAAGGGCGCACCCTCGGCGGCCATCCCCGAGAGCACGGGCGACACGATCTCGTCGAGCACCCGCTGCTCGATCGCCGCCGACAGGCGCGGCGTGGGCGCGAAC
>CANIAI010000019.1 GCA_947465275.1 Acidobacteriota bacterium
CACCGTGGTGAAGACGAGGTGACCGGTGAGCGCCGACTGGATGGCGATTTGCGCCGTCTCGGGGTCACGGATTTCACCGACCATGATCTTGTCGGGATCGTGACGCAGGATCGAGCGGAGGCCGCGCGCGAACGTCAGTCCCTTCTTCTCATTGATCGGGATCTGCGTGATGCCGCGCAGCTGATATTCGACCGGGTCCTCGATCGTGATGATCTTGTCCTCGACCGACTTGATTTCCGAGAGCGCGGCATAGAGCGTCGTGGTCTTGCCGGAGCCGGTGGGGCCGGTGACCAGCACCATGCCGTAGGGCTCCCGGATGTACTTGCGGAAGCGGCGCAGTTCCGGCTCTGGCCAGCCGAGGATGTCGAGCTTCAGCTCGGTGAACTGCTCGCTGATCGACTCCTTGTCGAGGATACGAATGACCGCGTCCTCGCCGTGGACGCTCGGCATGATCGACACGCGGAAGTCGATCGTCTTGCCCGGCGTGCGCACTTTGAAGCGGCCATCCTGCGGCACGCGCTTCTCGGCGATGTCGAGTTCGGCCATCACCTTGATGCGCGAGATGATCGAACTGTGGAACTGCTTGCTGATCGGCCGCATGGCCGGTTGCAATACACCATCGATGCGGTACTTCACGTGGACCGCGTCGTCCTGCGTCTCGATGTGGATGTCGCTCGCGCGCCGCTGGATCGCCGTGAAGAGCGTCGAGTCGACGAGGCGGATGATCGGACTGATGTCGCTGGTCAGCCGCTCGACGGTGAGGTTGTCCTCGCCGAGGTCCTCGTCCTTGAGCACCTGCAGCTGGAAGCCCTCCGTGGCCTCCTCGAGCACGCGCTGCGAACTCTCGCTCTTCTTCAGAATCGACTGGATGGCCGACGGGGCACCGACGGTGACTTTCACCGGCGTGCTGAGCACCACGCTGAGCTCGTCGATCATCGGCAGGTCGGTCGGGTCGGACACGACGATGACGAGGGACTTCCCTTCCCGGCGATGCGGCACGAACCCGTACCGCAGCATCAGGTCGGCGGGGATCGTCCGGAACAGCTCCTGGTCAATCCGGAACTCGTCCATGTCGACGAATTCCACGCGATAGCGCTCCGCCAGTTTCCGCGCGTGCGAGACCTCTTCGGAGTATTCCTCCTGGGTCTGGACGAGATTGGTTGAATCAGCCGTGGACACGCAGACTCCCCTAGGCTCCCACCACCGAGCTCAGCTCGAACAGCGGCATGTACAGCGCCAGCACGACGAAGGCGATCACCACGCCCATCACGACGAGCAGGACCGGCTCCACGAGCGCGATGAACCGGGCGACTTCCGTCTCGATCTCCTCGTCGTAGAAATCGGCGAGGCTGTTGAGCATCTCCTGCAAGGCGCCGGTCGATTCGCCGACCTCGACCATCTTCACGGCCACGTCCGGAAACACCCCGAGCGCCCGCATGGCATTGGCGAAGCTCTGCCCCTCGCGGACGCCGCGTGACACCTTGCCGAGCTCGCTCGCGAGGTGCCGGTTCGACATGGAGCGGCTCGCCGTCTCGAGGGCGTTCACCAGCGGAATTCCACCGCCGAGCAGCGTGGCGAGCGTCCGGGCGAGTTGCGCCGTCGCGAACTTGCGGACGGTGCCGCCGGCCCACGGCAGCTGCAGCAGCACGCGGTCGAGCTGGGTGCGCTGCCCGGGCTGCCGGATCCAGAACGTAGCGGCGAAGACCAGCCCGGCCACGGCGGCAATCAGCAGCCAGATGTTCCCGACCACCACGTTCGAGAGCCCGACGATGATGCGCGTCGAGAGCGGCAGCTCCTTCCCGAAGTTCAGGTAGAAGTCGGAGAACGCCGGGACGACGCGGAGGACGATGATGCCGATGAGCCCGATCATCATCGTCACGAGGATGATCGGATAGATGAGGGCCGAGATCGTCCGGCGCTTCACCGCCCCGATGACCTTCTCGTACCCAACGTACCGGCGGATCACCTCATCGAGGTTCCCGGCGCGCTCGCCGGCCATGATCGAGGCGCTGTAGACCGGCGGAAAGAGGTCGGCATGTTCAGAGAAGGCATCAGAGAGGGCCGTCCCCGCCTTGACCTTCTCATAAACGCCGTCGAGCACCGCCTTGAACGTCGGGTTCGAGACACGCTGCCGCAGGATGTCCAGCGACTGCACGAGCGGCATGCCCGCCTTGAGCAGCGTCGCGAGCTCCTGGTTGAACACCAGGAACTCCCGGCGGGAGACCCGTCGCCGCCCGTCCCGCCTGAATGTCGGCACGGCAAAACCGCCCCGTCGCTGGAGGGCAAGGACGAACAGACCCTTCTCCTCGAGCTCGCGGCGGAGGCGTGCTTCGCTCTCGGCGACGTAGACCCCTTCGATGATCTCGCCGCCCGAGGTGCCGAGCCTGCAACGGAATTCCATCGTAAGTTTAGGTTCGACAGCTAATTACGGTCGCGATCATAGCAACTGAAATTACACGATTCTCTACAGGATTGCCCCGATGTGGGACCGGACGCTGCCCTGTAAGACCGTCCGCCCAGGTCTCCGGCCGGGTCCACGTCGCCACACCGTGACCGGCGCCGGCGTCGCCGACGCTGTTCTATATGTCGGACGAAGTCTGTAATCGGCTTACGGGTGAGTTACTTTGGCTGCAGGAAGGCCCGGAAGACGCGGACCCCGAGTTCGCGGGCATCCGCGCTGCCGCTCCCCGGGACGGACGCCGGCACGAACGGGTGATCGACCGAGAGCGTCAGGTCGACCGTATCGCTGGTGCCGAGCTGTTCGGGGGTGAAGGTGAGCCGGCGCAACTCGCGGCGGTCGGGCGGCAGGTCGAAGGCATCGACCTCGGCCGAGCCGATGGTGAGGGTCACATGCTGGGTCCCCGCCGCGACGAGTGGCTGGTCGAGTTGCAGGAAGAACGTGGCCTCACGCATCGGGTTCTTGAAGGCGAGGGTGGCACTGCCCCGCGACCACTGCCATTCCAGTCCCAACCCGCCGCTGGCGCTCTCCGTGTCGTGCCAGCCGTCCTTGAAGATCACGAAGTACGTCTCGGAGGGCGGGCTGAGCGTGAAGCTCCCGGCCCGGTAGCCGCGTGGCTCCAGTGCTTCCCCGTCAAGCGGCAGTCGCGCGCCAGACGACCTGGAATACAGGCCGATTTCCACAGTGGTCTGGCCGGAGTATGGGAACTTGGGCACGAACATCATGCGCGTGTACTCCACCGTCGATCCCGGCGTCCAGGCGGAGGGAGGGGTCGGCGGCTGGTGGTCGTCCGTCCACATCAGCTCGCCGTCGGCGTCCAGAAAGTGGACGAACACCACCATGTCCTGCGGGAAGGTGGCGCCGGCGGCGACGGTGACTCGGTAGGTCACGTCGACCGGACTGCCGACCGCGACATCCTGACGTGCGAGGACGACCTGCGCGGTGGCCAGCGGCGTCGCCGAATCCGTCCGGCGCGAGCAGCCCGCCAGCGAGGCGATGACGAGCAGGACGCAGGGGAACCACGAGAGCCGACCGAGACGCATGTGGCTGGAATGATACTCCGCAACTCTGCTAGAGTGCCTGCGGAGAACACCGTATCCATGACTGGCGACGCACTCGGCATGGTCGAAACGAAGGGCCTCATCGGATCCGTGGAGGCCGCCGACGCGATGGTGAAGGCGGCGAACGTCGTCCTCATCGCGAAGGAATACATCGGCGCCGGCTACGTGACGGTGCTGGTCCGCGGGGACGTCGGCGCCGTCAAGGCGGCGACCGACGCGGGCGCGGCCGCCGCGCGCCGGGTCGGCGAACTGGTCTCCGTGCATGTCATTCCGCGACCGCACGCCGAGGTCGAACGGATCCTTCCGAAGGCCTAGCCTCCCTGCATGGCCGCTCCTGACCTGAGCGCGGCGGGCAGCGACCGCGATCTGGCGTCCGTCGCTGAGGCGCGTGCGCTCGCACGCCGCGCGAAGACCGCCCAGGCTCCCCTCGCGGAACTCTCCCAGGAACAGATCGACGCGATCGTCGGGGCGATGGCGTCGGCCGTGCGTCCGCACGCGGAGTCGCTGGCGCGCATGGCCGTCGAGGAAACCGGCTACGGCGTCGTGGCGGACAAGGTCCAGAAGAACCTGTTCGCCAGCACCCGCGTCTACGAGTTCATCGCTCCGATGCGGACGGTCGGTGTCGTGCGCCGCCTCGAGGACCGGAAGATCATTGAGATTGCCGAGCCGTTCGGGGTCGTTGCCGCCATCGTGCCGTCGACGAACCCGACCTCGACCGCCATCTACAAGGCGCTGATCGCGCTGAAGGCGCGCTGCCCGATCGTGATCAGTCCGCATCCCTCCGCCGCCAGGAGCATCACCAGGACGGTCGAGATTCTCGCCGAGGCGGCTGCGCGCGCTGGCGCTCCGGAAGGCAGTATCGGCTGGATGACGCAGGTCACCCTCGAAGGCACGCAGGAACTGATGCGGCAGCGCGAGGTCGCCGTCATCCTGGCGACCGGCGGCATGGGGCTGGTGCGTGCCGCGTACAGCGCCGGCAAGCCGGCCTACGGCGTCGGTCCGGGCAACGCGCCCTGCTACGTCGAGGCGAGCGCGGACGTGGCGAAGGCGGCGTCGGACATCATCACCGGCAAGACCTTCGACAACGGGGTGCTCTGCTCTTCGCCCAATTCCGTGGTTGCCGATCAGGCGATCGCGGAGGCATTGCGGCAGGCGCTGGTGGCGAAGGGCGCCTATTTCCTCAGCGACGCCGAGTCGGATCAGCTCGCGCGGGCGCTGGTCACCCCTCAGCGGTTGCCGAATCCGGCCTTCGTCGGCAAGTCGGCCCGTTTCATCGCCGAGCAGGTCGGCATCCGGGTGCCGGACGGGACCCGTGCGCTCATCGCACCGCTGAAAGGGGTCGGACGGGAATTCCCGCTCTCCATCGAGAAACTGGCCCCCGTGCTGTCGTGGTACACGGTCAGCGACTGGCGCGAGGGGTGCGAACGCTGCATCCAGATCCTCCGGTATGGCGGGATGGGGCACACGATGTCCATCCATTCCCGCAACGAGGAGGTCATCCTGCAGTTCGGGCTGAAGAAGCCGGCCTTCCGCATCTGCGTGAACACGCCGACCACCCATGGGTCCATCGGGCTCACCACCGGACTCGACCCGGCGCTGACCCTCGGGTGTGGCGGCTGGGGCGGCAACATCACGTCCGACAACATTTCGCCCCGCCACCTGTTGAACATCAAGCGGCTGGCTTACGAACTGAGGCCGGCCAGCCAGGCCGGCACGCCATCCGCCGCGGCGATGGCTGCTGCTTCCCCGGGATCCACGATGTCGCATCCGAAAGACATTTCCGCCCAGACGCTCGCGGACCGCATCGACCAGTTCCTCGCGTCACGTGGTTTTCGCCCCGAGGCCGGCCGTTCCGACGTGCCCGCGGTGCCGGCATCATCCACGTCGCCAACCGCGCCGTCCCCGTCGGCGGCATCGACGTCCCTCCCTCAGGCCTCGCCCGAGGTGCCCGCGGAGTTCGTCTGTGAAGATGACGTCCGCGCGGCGATCCGGGCAGGCCGCAGGATTCTCCTGGGCGAGCGGACGATCGTCACCCCCTCAGCCCGTGAACTGGGCGACGGGGCGAAGGTCTTCGTCGATGCCGGTTGGCCGCGCTGATCACGCTAACTGCTGAACTAGCTGGTAGTTAGTGTTGACCCTCCGATCTGCCGAATGGTAGAGTACGACTCCATGCCGGTGTGCAGAAGCCGCTTCGAACGGTCGCAGCTGGGCGTTCTCATCGCTCTGGGTGTCTGCCTCTCCGCCTGTGCCGGCCGGGTGCAGCCGATCGTGGCGCCAGTGGCCGTGCCGGTCGTCCGTGCAGCCGCCGCTGAACCGGTCGTCGTCGAACGGCAGGCAGACCCGGTGACCGAGACCCTCTCCGCATCATCGAAGGCGTTCGAGCAGGGCCAGCAGGAACTGCAGGTCGGCCATCTGGAACGCGCCCGCGGCGCCTTCAACCGGGCTGTCGAAATCCTTCTGGAATTCCCGCTGGGCGTTCAGGGCGATCCGCGCCTGCGCGAACAGTTCGACCGCCTGGTCGAGCGGATCAGCGCCTACGAGGTCACGGCACTGGCGCAGGGCGACGGGTTCGTCGAAAAGCGCTACGAGCCGGCCTCGATCGACGAACTGCTGACACAGTCGACCTTCGGGGCCCCGGACGCCACCGCCGCGACCCGCGATGCCGTCTCGGCCGACCTCCAGAACACCACCCACGACATCGCCATCCCGCTCAATGCCCGGGTGCTCGCCTTCGTCGAGCTGTTCACGGGGCGGCTGCGGAACTACCTCGAAGACGGCCTCGGCCGCGCGGCGCGTTTCCTGCCGATGATTCAGGAAGTATTCCGGGCCGAGGGGCTGCCGCTCGACCTGGCCTACGTCCCGCTGATTGAAAGCGCCTTCAAGCCGAACGCCCTGTCGCGCGCGAACGCCCGCGGCATCTGGCAGTTCATGAAGGGCACCGGGCTCGAGAACGGCCTCAAGACCGACTGGTACATCGACGAGCGCGCCGAACCGGAAAAGGCGACACGCGCGGCGGCGAAGTACCTGAAGACGCTCTACGGGATGTTCGGCGACTGGCACCTCGCGCTCGCCTCGTATAACGGGGGCCCCGGGCGCGTTCAGCGGGCGATGAAGCGTTCGGGACTCGATGATTTCTGGAGGCTGAGCGCCAGCAGCCGGTACCTGCCCCAGGAAACCCGCGACTACGTGCCGCTGATTCTCGCTGCCGTGATCGTCGCCAGGAACCCCGCGCAGTACGGGCTCGAGGTCCAGCCGATGGCCTCCCCCGCGTTCGAGACACTGCGGCTGCCCCAGCCCGCTGACATCCGGAAGATCGCGGAATGGGCCGGGACGTCAGTGTCACTGATTCAGGACCTGAACCCGGAACTTCGCCGGTGGACCACGCCGGTCCGGGCGAACGACTACGAGGTGCGGGTGCCCGATGGGACGGCGAGCCTGGTACTCGCGCACCTCGAGGACGAGGCCAGCGCCGTGTCGCACCTGAACTGGTACACGGTGCGTAAGGGTGAGACGCTGCTGACGATCGCCCGCAAGCTCAAGGTCAGCCGCAACGATCTGGCTGAGGCCAATTACGTGTCAGCCACGGCGCGTGTGAGGCCAGGGCAGCGCCTGGTCGTGCCGCGTGCCCCAACGCCGCTGCTTGCCACGGCTCCCGAAGCCCTCGCCGCCGCGTCACGTCCCGAGAAGCGCCGCGCCGATGTCGTGGTGGCGTCCAACGTCGCCACCAGCCGCGCCAGTCGCGCGACGAGCTATCAGGTCAGGCGCGGAGACACGCTCGCCTCGATCGCCCGTGCGCACGGGGTCACGGTGTCTGCCCTGAAGGACTGGAACCGGCTCGCGACGACCACCATCCGCGTCGGAGAGCGACTCGTCGTCCGCCGCGCCCCGGTCACCGCGACCGACTAGCCACCGCGTATCGCTCCTCCCGCGCATCGTCTGGCAGAATCTGCCAGGCGCGGACAGCCGGCTGCGGGCACGTCCTGCTCTGCCGACTCCTCCACTCACCTGTTCCCGCCTGAACGGACGTGCCGCCCGGCTTGCAGCTCAGGTGAGGATGCTTGCCTCACTTCGCAGCGCCTCGGTGGTCGGCATCGAGGCCTATCCCATTCAGATTGAAGTCGACGTCTCGTTCGGGTTGCCCGGGTTCACGGTCATCGGGCTTCCCGATGCCACGGTCCGAGAGAGTCGCGACCGCGTGCGGGCGGCCATCAAGAACTCCGGCTTCGACTTCCCGGCCCATCGGATCACCGTGAATCTGGCGCCGGCAGACCTGCGCAAGGGGGGCGCGTCGTTTGACCTCCCGATCGCGCTGGGCCTGCTCGCGACCGCGGGTCCCCTGGCACGGCGGGAGGTCACCGATACGATCGTGCTCGGCGAACTGTCGCTCGATGGCAGCCTGAACGCCATTCGCGGCGTGCTCCCGATCGCGGTGGCCGCCAGGCGCGCGGGCGTCCACCGGGTGCTCCTGCCCCCGCGAAACGCCGACGAGGCGCAACTCGTGGATGGCCTCGATGTGCGGGTTGCGTCGACGCTGCTCGAGGCGGTCGCCGCGCTCAACCACCCACACGACGCCCGGCGTCCCGTGCGCACGAGCCGGGATGATGCGCCAGAGGAGCCGCTGCCAGACCTCGCGGACGTCCGCGGACAGATGCTCGGGAGGCGCGCGTTGGAACTCGCTGCGGCGGGTGGCCACAACCTCCTGCTGATCGGACCGCCCGGCACGGGCAAGACGATGCTGGCGCGACGGCTCCCAGGCATTCTTCCGCCGCTCAGTCGGGAGGAAGCGCTGGAGTGCACCGCGGTCCATTCGGTCGCTGGCATGTTGGGCGTCGCGACTCCCCTGTTGTCACGACGACCGTTCAGGGCGCCGCATCACACGGCGTCCCGGGCGGCGCTTGCGGGTGGCGGCGCCATTCCACGCCCCGGTGAACTGTCGCTCGCGCATCATGGCGTCCTCTTCCTTGACGAGATGCCGGAGTTCGATCGCGGGGTGCTCGAGATCCTGCGGCAGCCGCTTGAAGAAGGTCGCGTGACGCTGGCCCGCGCCGGGCGAACGGCGACCTTCCCCGCGCGCGTCGTGCTGGTGGGGGCGATGAACCCATGCCCGTGCGGCTTCAGAGGCGACGAGCGCCGGGCCTGCACCTGCGCGCCCGCCGCTATCGCGAGATACGTCGGGCGGATTTCGGGGCCGCTGAGGGACCGGTTCGATCTCTCCGCCGAGATGCCGGCCGTGCCGGTCTCGGCGCTCGCCGATGCGCCGCCAGGTGAAGCCACGGCGGAGGTCGCCCGACGTGTGGCGCGTGCGCGGGACGCGCAGCAACAACGGCATGGCGACGGGCGGGTGACCAACGCACGGCTCTCAGGGGCGCAGGTGCGGCGGTGGTGCCTGCCCGACCCGGCCGGGCTGGCGCTCGTCCGGCGCGCAGCGGAACGCCTGTCACTGTCGGCCCGGTCGTACGATCGGGTGCTGAAGGTGGCGAGGACGGTCGCGGACCTCGAAGGCGCCGACGCGGTGCGCGCGAAGCACCTGGCTGAAGCGCTGCAGTTTCGCGAGCCGCCGCCCTAAGCCGGGGGCGCGCCCGGCGGGCGCCTGGTCACGGGGCGTGCGGCACCTGCCCGCAGCGCGGCCGCGAGCACGATGCCAGCGCCTCCGGCGACCACCCACGGCCCGGGGGCCTCGCCCCGGAACCACCAGGTCCAGACAGGGTTCAGCACCGGCTCGAGCAGGAGGAGGAGCGCCACCTCGAACGCCGGCAGGTGACGGACGGCCACCGTCAGGAGCACGTAGGCCAGCGCCACCTGGATCACACCGAGGTAGGCCAACTGGAGCAGGTCCTCAGGGGCGAGTCCGCGCGGCAGGGGGAACGCGAACGGGAGTGCGATGACGGCCGCCAACAGGTTGCCGAGCACAACGGCCGACACGACCGCGCTCGAGCCGTCCCGAACGCTCGCGGCGCGCAGTCCGGCCAAGGTGCAGGCCCAACTCAGGCCCGACGCGACCCCGAGCAGGTTTCCGGTGACCGGGTCCGGGGCCGTGAGTGAGGCGGCCGGATACCCGAGCAGGCAGGCGGTCAGGCCAGCCGCGAGCAGGCCCAGCGGCATCCAGTCGGACCGCCGCAGCGGTTCGCGCAGCCAGAGCGGTCCCATGACCGCCAGGAAGAGGGGGGCCGTCGACTGGAGAAAGATGGCGGCCGCCGCCGTGGTCAGCCGGGTCGAGCTGACGAAGAGCGTGAGCGTCGCCGCGTAGGCGACTGCCGCGCCCGCCACGCTGGAGGAGAACCGCAGGCGCCCTCGTGCCCAGACGGCAAGCACCGCGGCCGCGATCGCCGAGCGGAACCCGGACAACTGCAGGGCGGTGAACACCCCCGCCTTCAACGCCATACCGCCGGTCGAAAACAGCAGCGCCGCCAGGAGCGCCGCCGCCTGTGCTTCCAGGTGAAGGGCCCGTCCCGCGGGGGGCGCCGGAGGTGCATCTGATGAGGTGGCCATGGGACGGCTGGGTTGGTCCATGCTCGGGCGGTGTGATAGCCTGATCGCTTCGTGCCCTCGAAGCGCTACACGATTATCGTCTCGGACCCGATTTCCGGGCGGGAACACCGGCTGTCGCTGGCCATTCGGCCGGTCGTCATCGCCGGGTGTGTCCTGCTCGCGCTGCCCGTGCTCGTCGGTATCGGGGCGGCCTGGAAGGCCAAGGCCGACGTCGCCGACGTGCTGGCGCGGCGTGAAGCCCTCGAGGTCGAGAACGCGAGCTATCGAGCCGCGACCGAGTCACTGGCCGGACAGATTTCCTCGCTTCAGGGTGCCATTGCCGATTTGGGCGCGCGCTCGGCGCTGGATCCCGCGCTCGCCAAGGCCATGGACAAGCTGCCGGCCCTCGTGAAGGCGCGCGCGATCGGCACCGGCGCCGACGTGAACCGGGCCGCACGCACCACTCTGACGTCACTGGCGAACCCCGAGGACACCTTCGGTCTCCTCCGGAACCTGCTCGAAGGTCTCGAGACGCGGCTGCACGCGGTACGGACGACCGTCGAACGCCGCAACGCGCTCGCCGCCGCGACGCCGTCGATCTGGCCGGCGCGCGGCTGGCTCACGTCCCCGATGGGCAGCCGGCAGGACCCGATCGATGGCGGGAGCGGCTTTCACGCCGGACTCGACATCGCCGGCGACAAGGGGCAGCCGGTCTATGCGACCGCTGACGGCACGGTGGCCACGGCTGGCTACCAGGGCGCCTACGGGAACAGCATCGTGATCGCGCACGGCTTCGGCCTCGAGACGCGATACGGCCACCTGCTCAACTACTCGGTGAAGCCGGGTGACAAGGTGACGCGTGGCGAGGTGATCGGCCACGTCGGGGCGACCGGCCGCGCGACCGGGTACCACCTGCACTACGAGGTGCATGCGAACGGCAGGCTCCTCAATCCTCTCCAGCTCCTCACGCAGCAGCGGCCGCGCGCCCAGTAGTGCCGGGGCACCCCCGCGGCTTCCTTGCCGAGCGTAGGCGCCTCCGCTACAATCGGTCGATATTCCTTCTGTTTCGTGCCGCGCCTGATGGGTGGCACCCCTCAGCATGATCGGCCAACTCCTCGCTAAAGTCATCGGCACGCAGAACGATCGCGAGCTCAAGCGCGTCCGCCCGTATGTCGCCGAGATCAACGCGCTCGAAGCGCAGATCAAGGCGCTCACCGACGAGCAGCTACGGGCGAAGACCGCGGAATTCAGACAGCGCATCGCGGATGGCGCCACGCTCGACGATCTGCTCGTCGAGGCGTTTGCCGTCGTGCGTGAAGCCGGCTGGCGGGTGCTGCGCATGCGGCACTTCGACGTCCAGCTGATCGGCGGCGCCGTGCTGCACGGCGGACGTATCGCCGAGATGAAGACCGGCGAAGGTAAGACGCTGGTCGCGACGCTGCCCGCCTACCTGAACGCCCTCGCCGGCAAGGGCGTGCACGTCGTCACGGTCAACGACTATCTGGCGCGCCGCGACTCCGAATGGATGGGGCGCCTGTACCGGTTCCTGGGCATGTCGGTCGGGGTCATCCAGCACGAGCTGAACGACCAGCAGCGGCAGGTGGCCTACGGCGCCGATATCACGTACGGCACGAACAACGAGTTCGGCTTCGACTACCTCCGCGACAATATGAAGTTCGACTTCTCGTTGATGGTGCAGCGGCCGCACCACTACGCGATCGTCGACGAAGTCGACAGCATCCTGATCGACGAGGCCCGGACGCCGCTGATCATCTCCGGCCCCGCCGAGGAGTCGACCGATCTCTACTACGAGGTCGACCGGATCATCCCGCGCCTGAAGAAGGGTGCGGTCATCCAGGGCGACGTCAAGGCCGAGAAGCGCGAGGAACTCGACCTCACCGGCGACTACGTCATCGACGAGAAGCACAAGACCGTGACGCTCACCGAGAGCGGCATGTCGAGGGCTGAAGACCTGCTGCGGCACCATCTGGTGCCGGGCAGCGACGGCCTGTACGACCCGGTCAACATGAAGGTGCTGCACCACGTCAATCAGGCGCTGCGCGCGCACTCCCTGTTCCACCTCGACGTGGAATACATGGTGAAGGACGGCGGCGTGGTCATCGTCGACGAATTCACCGGGCGGCTCATGCCCGGCCGGCGCTGGAGCGACGGGCTGCACCAGGCGGTCGAGGCGAAGGAACACAACTCGAACCACCCGGAGGTGAAGATCGAGCGTGAGAACCAGACGCTCGCCACCATCACCTTCCAGAACTACTTCCGCAAGTACGCCAAGCTCTCGGGCATGACCGGCACTGCCGAGACCGAGGCCGCCGAGTTCGGCAAGATCTACAACCTCGACGTGGTCGTGATCCCGACCAACCGCCGGCTGGCGCGCATCGAGGAGCCAGACCTCGTCTACAAGACCCAGCGCGAGAAGTACGACGCGATCGTCAACGACATCATCGAGAAGCAGGCCGTCGGTCGACCGACGCTCGTCGGCACGGTGTCCATCGAGAAGTCGGAGACGCTGTCGACGCTGCTCCGCCGCCGCGGGGTCAAGCACGTCGTTCTCAACGCCAAGTACCACGCGCAGGAAGCCGAGATCGTCGCCCAGGCCGGCCGCAAGGGCGGCATCACGATCGCGACGAACATGGCGGGCCGCGGCACCGACATCCTGCTCGGCGGCAACGCTGAACACATGGCGCGCCAGCAGACGATCTCGGAACAGGTCGCCCAGCCGGTGCCGAAGGGCGAGGAGAAGTACGTCGACGACGAGGAGTTCGTCTACTTCTTCCATCTCACGGCCTTCTATCGCGTGCCGCGCCCCGACTGGGAACGCATCTTCGGGCACTTCAAGCGCCAGTGCGAGGCCGAGCACGAGGAGGTCGTCCAGTGCGGCGGCCTGCACATCATCGGCACCGAGCGGCACGAGGCACGGCGCATCGACAACCAGCTGCGCGGCCGCGCCGGCCGTCAAGGCGACCCGGGTTCCTCCCGGTTCTACCTGTCGCTCGAAGACGACCTGATGCGCATCTTCGGGTCTGACCGCATCGCCGGGCTGATGCAGCGCCTCGGGATGGAAGAGGGCGTGCCGATCGAGCACGGCATGGTCACGCGCGCGATCGAACGCGCGCAGAAGCAGGTCGAGGCGCAGAACTTCTCCGTCCGCAAGCACCTGCTCGAGTACGACGACGTCATGAACAAGCAGCGTGAGAGTGTCTACACGCTGCGCCGCGAGGTGCTCGAGGGCAAGGTGCACCTGAGCGACGAGGAACTCGTCGACCTGCGCGGGTACGTCTTCGCGCTCGCCGAGGACCTGCTCGACGACATGGTTGACCGGTACGTCGGGAAGGACATGGACGTCGACGACTGGGACCTCGACGCATTCGAGCGTGAGGTCTCCCGGGTGTTCGGCCTCGAGCCGGCCGATCTCGAGGCGCTCGAGCTTGACGACAAGACGAGCGAGGAAATCGGCGACGCGGTGTGGCAGGCGGCGAAGGCCGGCTTCGAGCAGCGCGAGACGATGATCGGTGCTGACTTCCTCGAGCGCATCGAGCGCGACCTGATGCTCCAGATCGTGGACGCGCAGTGGAAGGACCACCTCTACTCGCTCGATCACCTCAAGGAAGGGATCGGGCTTCGGGGCTATGGTCAGCGCGACCCGCTCGTCGAATACAAGAAGGAGAGCTTCACGCTCTTCCAGGACATGAAGAGCCGGATCGAGGAGACGCTGGTGCGGAACCTCTTCTGGCTCAGGCCCGCGGTCGTCGACGAGGAAGGGGCGCTGACGCCAACTCCCCCGCCACCGCCGCTGCCGCGTCCGCGACCGGCGCAGCTCACGCTGAACAATCCGAAGGTCGACCCGCCTCCCGCGTTTGCCGCACCGGCACGCCAGGTCGCCGCGGCCCAGACGTCCGGGGCGATGAGCGAGCCGCCGAGGGTCGGCGGCGACGATGCAATGAAGACAGTGCGTCGCGACGAGCCCAAGGTGGGACGGAACGACCCCTGC
>CANIAI010000020.1 GCA_947465275.1 Acidobacteriota bacterium
AGACCTGGCGGCTGTTGACCACCACCCGGGCCGCCTCGTCGTAGAGGTCGTCCTTCTCGAATTCGATCCCCCCGGGGCCCGCCTTCTCTTCCTCGGCGGTGATCGTCTCGTCGAACGTCGGCCGGCCCTGCTTGCGCAGGAAGCTCGCGAGCCGGGCGCTCTCCTGCTCCGAGATGTAGGGACCGTGCAGGCGGATCGCGCGAGACGACGCCGGCGGCATGAAGAGCATGTCGCCCTTGCCGAGCAGCTGCTCGGCGCCGTTGCCGTCGAGAATCGTCCGCGAGTCGATCTTCGAGGCGACGCGGAACGAGATACGCGACGGCAGGTTCGCCTTGATGAGGCCGGTGATGACGTCCACTGAGGGGCGCTGCGTGGCGAGGATCAGGTGGATGCCGACGGCGCGCGCCATCTGCGCGAGCCGCGCGATCGATTCCTCGACCTCGTTGCTCGCCACCATCATGAGGTCGGCGAGCTCGTCGATCACGACGACGATGAAGTGCAGCGGCTTCGGGGCATCGGGCTCGTTCTTCGCCCCGCCTTCCTCGAGCGCCCGCCGGATGTTGCGGTTGTACTGCTCGATGTTGCGGACCCCTTCCGCGGCGAGCGTCTTGTAGCGCTCTTCCATCTCACGGACGGCCCAGCGCAGCGCGTTGGCGGCCTTCTTCGGATCGACGACCACCGGCGTCAGCAGGTGCGGGATGTCCTCGTACATCCCGAGCTCCAGCCGCTTGGGGTCGATCATGATCATCTTCACGTCGTCCGGCGTGGCGCGATAGAGCAGGCTCGTGAGCATCGCGTTCAGGCCGACCGACTTGCCGGTGCCCGTCGACCCGGCGATCAACAGGTGCGGCATCGTGGCGAGGTCGGTGACGTACGGCTCCCCGTGGATCGTCTTGCCCAGGGCGAGCGTGAGCTTCGACGCCGACCGGGTATACGCATCCGATTCGAGCATCTCGCGCAGCGAGATGGCTTCCCGGTTCGGGTTGGGGATCTGGATGCCGACCGTCGACTTGCCGGGGATGCGGTCGATGAGCACCGACTCCGCTTCCATCGCGAGACAGAGGTCGTCGGAGAGGTTGGTGATCTTGCTGTACTTGACCCCGGCCTCGGGCTTGAACTCGAAGGTGGTCACGACAGGACCCGGGTGGATCTGCACCACCTGCCCCTCGACCGAGAACTCGCGGCACTTCTCCTCGAGCTGCCGCGCGAGATCCATCAGCTCGCGCTCGTCGATCTTCCGCTCGCCCTTCGGCGGGTCGAGCAGCGACGGCGGGGGCAGCGTGAACGTGCCCTGGCGCCGCGGTCCCGCCGCCTTGTAGTCCGGTTCGGGGAGCGGCAGCGGGGGAGCGATGGTCGGCGTGACGGGTACCCGGGCGGCCGGTCGGGGCGCGACCGCGACAGGGGCGGCCTTTGCGGCGGGCGCCGCCGTGTCGGCGGCGCCGGTCACGGCCGACGGGACGGCCTCGCCCTTCCGGGCGGCGGCCTTCGCCTCCTTCTTCGCGGCGGCTTCCTGTTCCTTGACCTTGCGCGCCTGCAGTTTCACGACCTCCTGCTGCCGGCGGCGCTTCTGCCGCTCGTCCCACCAGCCGCGCGCCTGTCCCTGCAGCCGCGCCCAGGTGTCACGGCCGCGCTCGGACGCCTGCTCGAACATGCGCCCGAACGAGAACTGCGTCGACAGGATCACCGACAGCATCGTCAGGGTGATGACGACGATCACCGAGCCGGTGCGATTCAGGTAGGCGGCCATCTCGGTGGCCAGCCACGACCCGACGTAGCCGCCGTAATGGAACGTCTTGCCGCTGGTCTCGGTGCTGCCGACGGTGAGACCCAGCAGCGTCGAGGTGCAGGCGATGAGCAGCAGCACGCCGGTGAGCTTGGTGTAGGCGGCGTCGAGTGCCTGGCACCAGAAGTAGTGCCAGCCGGCGACGCCGATCACGAAGGGCAGCAGGTATGCGGCGTAGCCGAACACCTGGAACGAGAGTTCGGCGATGAACGCACCGACCTGCCCGACGAAGTTCTCGGGCGCGTGGCCCGTGCCCGTCGTGAAGAACCAGACCGGGTCGGTCGGTTCGTAGGACGCCAGCGCAATCAGCCAGATGAGGGCGATGGCGAAGAGCACCACGCCCACGAACTCGCTGAGCCGTCGCGAGAGGCTGGATCCACCTGCCACGCTAGATCTCCATCAGTACCGGGAGGACGAGCGGCCGCCGTCCCGTACGCTTCTTGAAGAAGCGCCGCAGTTCCCCGCGGAGCTTCTCGGTCATGAGTCCCTGGTCGGTGCGTTCCTCGACGCCCGTGCTCTCGATGCACGCGGCGATTGCCCGGGCCGCGTCGTCGAACAGGGCGTCGGGGTTCTCCTCCCCGACCACGAAGCCGCGCGACACCACCTCGGGCGTCCCGATGAGGTCGCCCGTCCGGCCGATCGCGACCATGGCCACGACGATGCCGTCGCCGGCCAGGTGGCGCCGGTCGCGCAGCACGTCATCGCCGACCTCGCCCACGCGGGTCGTGTCGATGAGGATGCGTCCGGTGGGCGCCTTCTCGCCGATGCGCGCCCCGCGCGCATCGAACTGGATCGTGTCGCCGTCCTGCGCGAGCAGCACCTGCACGCGTGGGGCATGCCCCTTCATGACGCGCTCGGCGAGCCGCGCGTGCTGCGCGAGCTGCCGGTATTCGCCGTGCACGGGCACGAAGTAGCGGGGCCGCACCAGCGAGATCAGCAGCTTCAGCTCCTCGGCGCTGCCGTGCCCCGAGACGTGAATCTTCTTCATCGAGTTGGTGATGACGTCGGCGCCCCGGCGGGCGATGTGGCTCATCGTGCGGGCCACCGCCTTCTCGTTGCCGGGAATCGCGCGCGCCGACAGCACGACGGTGTCGTCGGGCGAGAGCTTCACGTACCGGTGGTCGTCGATGGCGATGCGCGGCAGCGCGGCCTGCGGCTCTCCCTGCGACCCGGTCGTGATGCAGAGCACGTCCTGCGCCGCGTAGTTGGCGATGTCGCTGTCGCGAATCTGCATCCCGCCGGGCACGCGCAGGTAGCCGAGCCGCTGCGCGATCTCGGTGTTCTGGACGATGCTGCGGCCGACGAACGCGACCTTCCGCTCGAACTGCGCCGCAAGGTCGACGAGCACCTGCATCCGGTAGATGCTGGAGGAGAAGGTGGCGACGACCAGCTTGCCCTCCGTGCTCGTGAAGACCTCCTCGAAGCCATCGATCACGTCGATCTCGGACCCGGTGAAGCCGGGACGGTCGACGTTGGTGCTGTCGCCGAAGAGCGCCAGCACGCCCTGCGTGCCGAGTTCCGCGAACCGGTGCAGGTCGAAGTGCTCGCCATCGAGCGGCGTCTGGTCGATCTTGAAGTCGCCCGTGTGGATGACCACGCCGACCGGCGTCGTGATGGCCAGCGCGACGCAGTCGGGCATGCTGTGCGTCACGCGGATGAACTCGATCGTGAACGGGCCGACCGTGACGCGGTCACGCGGCTTCACGACATGCAGGCGGTCGCCCGGGTTGACACCGTGCTCGGCCAGCTTCGGTTCGATCAGCGCCAGCGTCATGCCGGTGCCGTAGACCGGCCCGTCGAACAGCGGGAGCACGTGCGGCATCGCGCCGATGTGGTCTTCGTGCCCGTGCGTCAGCACCACCGCCTTGAGCTGCGCGCGGCGCGACTCCAGGTAGGTGAGGTCGGGGATGATCAGGTCGACGCCGAGCTGGTCCGGATCCGGGAACATGACGCCGGCATCGATCACGATGGTCGTGTCCTCCCAGGACATCGCCATCATGTTCATGCCGAATTCGCCGAGCCCACCGAGTGGGACGACCTCGAGGGTGGCCGGCGTGCGCGCCGACGCGAGCGATTGGTTCATTAAGGGCCCAGGGACGAGCAGCGTGTACGGGGGTCGCGCGGGATGCGGCGACCCGCAGGGTCTCACAGAGTCCACGGCCGACGCCCCGGGCGGGGAGCGGCGTGGGAGATCAGGTCGCTGGGACGGCCTGAAAACCGGGCAGGATCAACGACTTCCGACCGAAATCATAGCACAGCGCGCGAGAGCGCCGCGAACTCGGCGACGGTGAGGACCTCGGGTCGACGGCTCCCGTCGATCCCGCTCGCACGGAGGAGGTCGCCCGCGTCACGGCCGAGTTGGTGCGCCACCGGTTTCAGCGCGTTCGCGAGCGTCTTGCGCCGCTGCAGGAAGACGCCGCGGACGATGCGCTCGAACGTCGCGGGGTTCCCGGGGTCGGCCACCGGCGGGCGGAACCGCAGGCGGACGACGGCCGACGACACCTTCGGGGGCGGGCGGAAGGCGCCGGGCGGCAGGCTCAGCAGGCGGTCGACCTCGGCCACGAGCTGGGTCTGCACGGCGAGCACCCCGTACTCGCCCGAGCCGGGGGAGGCGACGAGCCGATCGGCCACCTCCTTCTGCAGCATCAGCGTGGCGTCGGCGATCAGGCTGCCGCCCTGCGCCGCGCCCAGCAGGCGGAACAGGATCGGCGACGAGACGTTGTACGGCAGGTTGCCGGCAACGCGCACCGGCCGTCGCTCGGTCGCGAGCAGCGCGGCCAGGTCGAGGTCGAGCACGTCGCCCTCGACCACGTGCACGTTCGGCGGCATCAGGCCCGGCAGTTCCGCGGCGAGGATGCGATCGATCTCGACGGCGACGACGCGGCCGGCCCGTTCGGCGAGCGGGCGGGTCAGCGCGCCGCGCCCGGCCCCGATCTCGAGGATCGTGTCGTCGGGGCGCACCTCCATCCGGTCGACCATTCGCGCGACCCAGGCCGGTTCGAGGAAATGCTGGCCGAACCGCTTGCGCGCCTTGGGGAAGAGGCGACCGGTGTCGCCGATTTCAGGACGTTTCACCACGCCAGTAACGCTCCTCGATGGACTCGATCTCCGCTTCGCTCAGGCCGAAGTAGTGGCCGACTTCGTGGATGAGCGTCTCGCCGATCGTGGCGACCATCTCGTCCTCGTCCTCGCAGTCGTCCTCGATCGGGTGCTGATAAATGGTGATCTGGTCGGGCAGGTTGTTGCCGTGGTCCCAGGTGCGCTCCGGGAGCGGGGTCCCCTGGTAGAGACCATACAGCGTGTCAGGCGGGTCGATCTCCATCTCGGCCAGCAGCGCGGGGGAGGGAGCGTCTTCCACGACGAGCGCCAGGTTGGCCATGCGGTCGCGGAACTCCCGCGGGATCAGCGTGACCGCCTCGGCCACCAGTCGCTCGAACGCGGCGCGCGTCATGACGGGCGCTTGCGTGCGGAGGCGCGCGGCGTGGCCGGCTTCGTCGTGGCCGGCCTCGGCCTGGCGGCCTGGGTCGCCCGCGTCTCACCCAGCTGCGCGAAGTAGTCGCAGTCGCTGCGCACCGCGCAGCGATCGCAGAGCGGCTTCGGCTTGCAGACGCGTCGCCCGTGCAGGATCTGGACGTCGGACGCGAGTGTCCACTGCGCGGGCGGCAGCAGGCCGCAGAGCTGTGCCTCGACCGACTCGGGGTCGTCGCCCTGAGCGAGGCCGATGCGGTTCGCGACCCGCAGCACGTGCCGGTCGACCGGCAGCCCGGGGACGCCGAGCGCATGCCCGAGCACGACATTGGCCGTCTTGCGGCCGACGCCTGGCAGGGCGGTGAGCTTCGCCATGTCGGCCGGCACGTCGCCGCCGTGCTCGGCCACCAGGATCGTCGCCATGCCGATCAGCGCCTTCGACTTCTGCCGGAAGAAGCCGGTCGTCAGGACGAGCGGCTCGAGTTCCTCGGGTGTCGCCTTCGCCATCGCGCGTGCGTCGGGATAGCGCTCGAACAGGGCGGGCGTCACGAGGTTCACCCGTGCGTCGGTCGACTGCGCGGACAGGATCGTCGCCGCCAGCAGCTCGAACGCGTTCCGATAGTGGAGCTCGGTGTCCGCGTTCGGATGCTGACGGGCGAGCGCCTCGATGATGCGGCGCGTGATGGCGGATGACTTCACGGCGGTGCGGTGCGGTGGCGACCGGCGTCAGTGCACCGGCTTGCGGCCGGGGCCCCCGGGGTTGTACGGCTCGGGGAAGACCCGCATGTGTTCCTGCAGCGCCTGCACCAGCGTCGGCACGAGCTGCGTCGGCACGACGAGGCGGCTCCGGATCGGCGCGCGTACGACATGGTGCGCCTCGGCCTCGCGGACTTCGGCTTCCGAGAGCGGCATCACCTCGCAGAAAGTGAGCGTCACGTCGAACGGCGTGTGCGAGATGGAGCAGAAGTTCGCGTACGTCCGCTCGTGACCCGGCTGTTCGTCGGGCACGATGGTGAAGTTGATCGGCTTGGGATCGCCCTGCTGCTGGTCGGCCATGGTCAATACTTTCGCATGACACCGACCACGACGCCCTGCACGGCGACCTGGTCGGGGTCGAACATCAACGGCTGCATGGTCGGGTTGGCCGGCTGCAGGCGCACCTTGCCGTTCTCGCGATAGAACTTCTTCAGCGTCACGTCGAGCCCGCCCACCAGCGCGATCACCATCTCGCCGTTGTCGGCGGTGCGCCGGTCCTCGACGATCACGAAGTCGCCATCGCGAATCTGCTCGTCGATCATCGAGTTGCCCTTCACGCGCAGCACATAGCTGTCGCGCTTGCCGGCGAGGGTTTCGGGCACCGAGATCGTCTCGGAGCCAGCGACCGCCTCGATCGGCGAACCGGCCGCCACGTACCCCAGCAGCGGCAGGTCGAGGGCCCGGACGCTGGCCCGCGACGGGACGAGCTCGACCGAGCGGCTCCGATTCCAGGCCCGCCGGATGAACCCCTTCTCCTGCAGGTTGCTGAGGTGCTTGTGCACCGTCGCCAGCGACGAGAGGCTGAACCGGCGCCCGATCTCCTCGAGGCTCGGGGCGTACCCGTGCTGCTGGATGAAGTCGTTGAGGTAGTCGAGGATTTCGCGTTGACGCTTGGTGAGCGGAAGCACGGGGCCCTCCGGCAAAGGGGCTGCAACCTCCGCACGCGAACCATTCAACGGCGCCAGGAGTCCTGACGCCGGCGGCCGCACGAACCGAGTGGCAGAGGTGAGCGCATGTTACGCGAATGAAAGGCGAAGATCAAACGGCTTCTGGTGCTACACTCGACGAAGCCAGCCCCCCGAGGAGCGCCCTGATGTCACGCTGGATTCCCGGTTTCGTCGGCCTCGTGCTCACCCTGGCGGTGCTGACGACCGCGGCGCGCCTCCACGGCGCCGCCGCCCTGTCTCCCCAGCAGGCCGACCTCTTCGCCCGCAAGGTGTCCCAGATCGCCAACCAGGCGCCGGGGCCGGCGGCGGGCCAGCCGCGCCGGACGCCGCTGACCGAGGCCGAAATCAACTCCTGGTTCACCTACCGCGCGAAGCCGGTGCTCCCGACCGGGGTGTCGAACCCGCAGGTCAGCCTGGTGGGTGGGGGCCGCCTCTCGGGCGAGATGCAGGTGAACCTCGACACGATCGGCCGGCGCCGCAGCACCGGACGTCTCGACCCCTGGAACCTGCTGACCGGCACCGTACCCGTGCGGGTCACCGGCACGCTCGACGCGCGGAACGGTGTCGGGCGTTTCATGCTGGAATCGGCCGAACTGGCCGGCCTGCCCGTGCCGAAGCTGGTGATCCAGGAACTGCTGTCGACCTACTCGCGCAGCACCGCCAATCCGGGCGGGGTGAGCCTCGACGACCCGTTCCCGCTGCCCTCGCGCATTCGCCAGATCGAGGTGGGGGCAGGGCAGGCGGTCGTCGTCCAGTAGGTGGCGCGCGCCGGCCACACGGGGGCGCCCCCGACCATCACGCCGCGGCGTGCGCCGGCCCGTCCCACCCGCATCCCCGACGACCCGCTGCTGCTCCCGCTGCAGTTCCTGAAGGGCGTCGGTCCGCGCAAGGCCGCCGACCTCGCGAAGGCCGGCCTCGTCACGGTCGAAGACCTGTTGTACCGCTTCCCGTTCCGCTACGAAGATCGCAGCCGCATGCAGCCGATCGCCGGGCTGCGCCCGGGCATGCGGGTGGCGGTGCTCGGCGAGATCAAGAGCGCGGCGCTCACGACGACGTGGCGGAAGCACATGCGGATCTTCAACGCCGTCGTCGGCGATGGCGGCGGCGCGATCCGCTGCACCTGGTTCAACCAGCCGTTCCTGGCCGACGTGATCGTCCCGCACCAGCAGGTCGTGATCTTCGGCGAGGTGAAGCTCGACTCGACCGGCCTCCACTTTCAGGGGCCCGAGTTCGAACTGCTCGGCGACGACCCCGAGATGGCGTACGCCGGGCGCGTCCTGCCGTTCTACGAGCGCACCGGCACGGTCACGCCGAACATGCAGCGGAAGCTGGTGCGGCAGGCGCTCGACGGGCTGCCGGCCGACATCCCCGACCTGCTGCCGTCGGTGCTGCGCGAGTCACGCGGGTTGGTCGGCAGGCGGCAGGCGCTCGAAGAGGCGCACTTCCCGCCGGCTGACGTCGACCTCGCCGCGCTCAACGCGTATCGGACGCCGGCGCAGCAGCGGCTCATCTTCGAGGAGTTCTTCCTGTTCCAGGTGGGCCACGCCGTGAGGCGTCACACCACGGCGGCCGAGCTCAAGCCCGTGGTGCCGCGGGTCGACGACCGCATCCGCGCGAGCGCGGCGGGCATCCTGCCGTTCCGGCTGACCCCCGGGCAGAAGGTCGCCCTCCGCGAAATCGTAGAGGACATGCAGCGCCCGCAGCCGATGCACCGGCTGCTGCAGGGTGACGTCGGCGCCGGCAAGACGATCGTCGCGCTGCTCGCGGCCGTCGTCGCGATGGAGAACGGCCTGCAGGTCGCCTTCATGGCGCCGACCGAAATTCTCGCGGGGCAGCACTACCAGAACATCGCCCGGCTGCTCGCGTCGTCGCGCTTCCGGGTCGACCTGCTCACCGGCAGCACCCCGGCGCTCGAGAAGCACGCGATTCACGCCTCGCTCGAGCGGGGCAGCACGCACCTGGTCGTCGGCACCCACGCGCTGGTGCAGGAGAAGCTCGCGTTCCACCAGCTCGGGCTCGTCGTGATCGACGAGCAGCACCGGTTCGGCGTGGCCCAGCGCGCCGCGCTGCGGGCGAAGGGGCTGCGCCCCGACGTCCTGCTGATGACGGCGACGCCGATTCCGCGCACGCTCGCGCTCACCGACTACAGCGAGCTCGACGTCTCGAAGATTCCCGACCTGCCGCCGAACCGGCAGCCGATCCGGACGATCGTGAAGCCCGAGTCGCGGCGCGACGAGGTCTACGCGCACATCCGCGCGCAGCTCGACGCCGGACGTCAGGCCTACATCATCTATCCGCTGGTCGAGGAGTCGGAGAAGCTCGACCTGAAGTCGGCGACCGAGATGGCCGACCACCTGCAGGCCGAGATCTTTCCCGCGTACAAGGTGGCGCTGCTGCACGGCCGGATGAAGCAGGACGCCAAGGAGCGCGTGATGCACGCCTTCGCGTCGGGACAGCTCCAGATTCTCGTGTCGACCACGGTCGTGGAAGTCGGCGTCGACGTGCCGAACGCCACGGTCATGGTGGTGGAGCACGCGGAGCGGTTCGGGCTGTCGCAGCTCCATCAGCTGCGCGGGCGGGTCGGGCGCGGCCAGTGGGAATCATCGTGCATCCTGCTGTACCAGGCCCCCTGGAGCGATGAGGCCCGCGAACGCCTGAAGGCGATGGCCGACACCAGCGACGGCTTCGTCATCGCCCAGCGCGACCTCGAATTGCGCGGTCCCGGCGACTTCTTCGGCACCCGGCAGTCGGGCGCGCCGATGCTCCGCACCGGCGATCTCGTGCGTGACGCCGAGTTGATGGAGGCGGCCCACCGGGAGGCCAGGCGCCTGGTCGACCACGGGCAGCTGACGCCGGCGCTCACGCACTTCGTCACCAGCCGCTGGCCGGCGCAGTTCGGCTTCAGCGAGATCGGCTAGCCTCCCCTCATGCGGATCATCGCCGGCGCGTACAAGGGACGCCGTCTCAAGGCGCCCACCTGGGACGGGCTCCGTCCGACCTCGGACAAGCTGCGCGAGACGCTGTTCAACGTGCTGGCGGCCCGGGTGCCCGAGGCGCGGGTGCTGGACGGCTGCGCGGGCACGGGGGCGGTCGGGCTCGAGGCGCTCAGCCGGGGGGCGGCGCACGTCACGTTCATCGAGCGGGACCGCCGGGCGGCGGCCCTCATCCGCGAGAACCTGGCGGCGGCCGGGGTCGACGAGGCCAGCTATACTATCGACTGCAGCGACATCCGGACGGCCTTGCGGCGGATGCCGGCGGAGCACCGGTTCGACCTGCTCTTCCTCGACCCGCCCTATGCGATCGACGGCCTCGACGAGATCCTGGCAGCCTCCGCCGAGCGCCTCGCGCCCGACGGCCTGCTGGTGCTCGAACGGGCGACCCGGCGCGAGCCCGAGGTGCCGTCCGCGCTGGTGCGGGTGCGGGATATCCGGTCGGGTGACAGCACCCTGACGCTGATGAAGGGTTGCTGAGAGGAGCCACGCACGATCATGCCGAGCCAGGTGCCGCCCGACGGGCGGTTGGCCGTCTTCCCGGGGTCGTTCGACCCGCTCACCAACGGACACGTCGATATCGTGCTCCGCAGCGCGCACCTGTTCGAGCGCATCGTGGTGGCGGTGCTGGTCAACGCCGAGAAGCAGCCGCTGTTCTCGGCCGAGGAACGGGTCTCGATGATCCGCGAGGTGTTCCAGGAGTACCCGAACATCGAGGTCGACCGGTTCGACGGCCTGCTGGTCGACTACGCCCGCGCGAAGCGCGCGAGCGCGATCGTGCGCGGCCTCCGGGCGGTGTCCGACTTCGAGTATGAGTTCCAGATGGCACTCATGAACCGCCACCTCGAGCCGACGCTCGAGACGGTGTTCATGATGCCGGCCGAGCAGTACACCTACCTGAGCTCACGGCTCATCAAGGAGGTGTTCCGGCTCGGAGGCGAGGTGCGCGGGCTGGTGCCGTCGGTCGTGGAAGACCGGATGCGGCGGAAGGCGTCAGCGGCGAGGTAGCCGGGCAGCGGGCCCGGGGCAAGACGGTTCACGGTCAATCAGGAGAATCAGGAGATGTTTGCACAGCGTCTGGCGCAGGTCTCGGCATCTGCGACGTTGAAGGTGGCGGCCGAAGCGGAACGGCTTCGCCGCGAAGGCTTCAACGTGGTCGACTTCAGCGCGGGAGAACCCGATTTCCCCACGCCCGAACACGTGAAGGCGGCAGGGAAGGCGGCCATCGACGCCAACTTCACCCGCTACACGGTGGCGTCGGGCATTCCCGAGCTGCGTCAGGCGATTTGCGACCGCTACAAGAAGGACTACGGCATCGAGATCACGACTGCCGAGGTACTGTTGACCGCCGGCGGCAAGCAGGCGCTCTTCAACGCGGCGCTCGCGCTGATCGATCCGGGTGACGAGGTGATCACCCACTCGCCGTACTGGCCGACCATTCCCGAGCAGGTGAAGCTCGTGGGCGGCGTGCCGGTGATCGTGCCGACGAGCCCCGACGACGGGTTCACCGTGCACGCCGAGGCGATCATCAAGGCGATCACGCCGAAGACGAAGGCGATCATCATCAACTCGCCGACCAATCCCACCGGCGGCCTCATCGACGAGACCACGATGGCGGCGGTGGCCGACGCGGCGGCGGCGAAGGACATCTGGATCATCGTCGACCTCTGCTACGAGCAGCTGATCTACGACCCGGTGCCGCACAACCTGCCGAAGGTGCTCTTCGAGCGACACCGCAACCGCACGGTGCTCGCGGGCTCGGCCTCGAAGGCCTACGCGATGACCGGCTGGCGCTGCGGCTGGACGATCGCGCCGAAGGACCTGACCGGCGCCTTCAACGTGATCCAGGGGCAGTCGACGTCGAACATCACGTCGATCACCCAGAAGGCGGCGCTCGCCGCGATGACCGGCCCGCAGGACGCGGTCACCGACATGCTGGCCGAGTACCGGAGGCGGCGCGACAACATCCACGCGTGGCTGACGGCGAACCCCGCCATCCGGTGCGTGAAGCCGCGCGGCGCGTTCTACCTGTTCCCCGACATCTCGGGGCTGCTGTCGCCCGACGGCATCGCGACGTCGGCTGACTTCGCGCAGGCGCTGCTCGAGAAGGAGCACGTCGTGGTGACGCCGGGTGAGGCGTTCGACGCGCCGGGCTACCTGCGCATCTCGTACGCCACCTCGATGGAGCAGCTGCGCGAGGGCGCGACCCGCATCCTGCGCTTCGCGGAATCGATCCAGCCGAAGGCGGCCGCGAAGTAGCGTGGCTGCGGCCTTCGCCGACGCGCTGCGATCGCTCGTCGGTCCGGCGTTCGTCTCGGACGACGAGGCGACGCGCCGGGCCTACGGCGTCGACGCGCTCGGCATCGGCCACCCGGCGGACCTCGTGGTCCGTCCGGCGAACACCGCGGAGATCGCCGGCATCGCGCGGCTCTGCCACGAACACCGCATCCCGCTCGTCGTGCGCGGCGCCGGCACCGGTTACACCGGCGGCGCCGTCCCGACGGCGGGTGGCGTCGTCCTCTCGATGGAGCGGCTCGATCGCATCATCGAGATCGACGAGGTCAACCTGCTCGCCGTCGTCGAGCCGAACGTCATCACCGGCGACCTGCAGCGCGCCGTGGAGGCCGTCGGCCTCTTCTACCCACCCGATCCCGCCAGCCTCGACACATCGTCCATCGGCGGCAACGTCGCCGAGTGCGCCGGCGGTCCGCGCGCCTTCAAGTACGGGGTGACGCGCCGCTACGTGCTTGGCCTCGAGGCGGTGCTGCCGACCGGCGAGATCATCCGCACCGGCTCGAAGGCGGTGAAGAACGTCGTCGGGTACGACCTGACCCAGCTCCTGGTCGGCTCGGAGGGGACGCTCGCGATCATCACGCGCATCACGCTGCGGCTCATCCCCAAGCCGCCGGCCTACCGGACGGCGCTCGCCACCTTCACCGGCATCCAGGGGGCGGTCGACGCCGTGTCGGCGCTCGTCGCACGGCGCGTGATTCCGGCCGCGCTCGAGCTGATCGATCAGGACTCCATCGAGGCCGTGCAGCAGCACACCGGCGAGGCGCTCGTGCCGGCGGGCACCGGCGCGGTGCTGATCCTCGAGACCGACGGCACGCCGGCGGCCGTCGAGGAAGAGATGGCGCGCGCCGCCGATGCCTGTCGGGCCGCGGGTGCGCTGGCGGTCACGGCCGCGGCGTCGGATGCCGAGCGCGATCGCATCTGGGCGGTGCGCCGGGCCGTGTCACTCGCCCTGAAGGCGACCGGCCTCACGAAGGTGAACCACGACGTGGTCGTGCCGCGTGGACGCGTGCCCGACCTGTTCGCCGTGGTGGCCGACCTCAGGGCGCGCCATGGGCTCCGCATCGCCTCGTTCGGCCACGCGGGAGACGGCAACATCCACGTGAACATCATGATCGACGGGTCGGACCCCGACGCGAGAGCCCGCGCCACCGCGGCCGAGCGCACGCTCTTCGAGCAGGTGGTCGCGCTGGAAGGGTCGATCAGCGGCGAGCACGGCATCGGCTTCGCGAAGAAGCCGTACATCGGGCTCGAGCTCTCACCCGACGAGATCGCGCTGATGCGGCGCGTGAAGGCGGCGTTCGACCCGCGCGGGATTCTGAATCCCGGCAAGATGTTTCCCGACGCCTGACCCGCCCTCAGCGATTCGAGACGAGCAGCACCCGCGTGATGTCCTGATCGGGCAGCGGGGCGATGAGCGTCGAGAGCTTGATGGTGGCCGGGTCGAGGTAACGCACCTGGCCGAGCCGGCGCGTCGTCACCCCGGCGATCAACTCGAGGCGCGGCAGGTCGCGCTCGCGAACCACGAACAGCACCCGCCCGGGCGACCGCAGGAAGTCGAGCGCGGCCGCCTCGCCCGGCAGGTCCACCTGTGGCTGCCCGGTGTAGAACACCAGGTTGCGGACGAAGAGCTGGTACGTGCCGATGGGCTCCCCGCCGGTGC
>CANIAI010000021.1 GCA_947465275.1 Acidobacteriota bacterium
CCACCGACGTCATCTACGACCTCGGCTCAGGGGACGGACGCATCCCGATCGCGGCCGCCCGGCTGTATGGCGCCCGTGGGGTCGGCGTCGACATCGATCCCGAGCGGACGCGCGAGGCGATGGCCAACGCCCGGGCGGCGGGGGTGGCGGACAAGGTCCGCTTCGTTACGCAGGACCTCTTCATGACCGACCTGCGCCCCGCGACAGTCGTCACGCTCTACCTGCTGCCGGCGCTCAATCGGCGGCTCATCCCCAAGCTGAATGCCGAGCTGCGGCCGGGCACGCGCATCGTGTCGCACGCGTTCGACATGGGCGACATCCCGCCGGTGCGCCGGGTCGAGGTGAACAGCCGCGTCCTCTACTTCTGGCAGGCGCCGCTGGCCCGACCCCGCTAGCGTCCGCGCCATGCAGCGGCGCATGAGTCGCTGGCGCTAGAATCGACAGGGAGGAACCTGCCGTGACCGACGCCAAGCCGCCCCTCAAGGCGGAACTGATCTGGTCCGACGGCCTGCGCTTCGGCGCGTCCGCCGGACACGCGGCCATCGTCGTCGACGGCGAGGGCGACGCCGGTCCGTCACCGATGCAGCTGATGGCTTTCGGGATTGCCGGCTGCATGGCCACCGACGTCCTCACGATCCTGCAGAAGGGGCGGCACCCGATCACCGGGCTGCGCGCGTCCTTCTCGGGCGACCGCGCCGAGACGCATCCGCGCCGCTTCACCCGCGTCTCGATCGACTTCCACATCAGCGGGGCCGTGCCCGAGGACGCCGCGGCGCGCGCCCTCACACTCTCGCGCGACCGCTACTGTTCCGCCTGGAACAGCGTGCGGCCGGACGTGGAACTCGTGACCACCCTGACGATCGTCCCGTGAACCGGCTCGGACACCTCGACTGGCTGCGCGGCATCGCCGTCCTCATCATGATCGAGGCGCACACGATCGACTCGTGGACGCGCATCGCGGACCGGCAGACGTTCGCGTACCGCGTGGCGGTCGTCCTCGCCGGATACGGCGCGCCGACGTTCATGTTCCTCGCCGGGGTGGCGCTGGCGCTCGCCGCCGGGGGGCGGGAGCGCGCCGGCCTGGCCGCCGACGCGGTCATCGCGCAGATGGCGCGGCGGGGCCTGCAGGTCTACGGCCTTGCGTACCTGTTCCGCCTGCAGTCGTGGGTGATCAGCGGCGGGCCGGTGATTGGACTGCTGAAGGTCGACATCCTCAACGTGATGGGGCTGTCGATGCTGATGACCGCGGCGTTCTGGTACATCCGGAGACCAGCCGCCCGGCGGGCCGCCTGGCTCGCGCTCGCCGCGGTGGCAATCACGATGCTGACGCCGCTCGTCCGCCAGATGCCGCTGCTCGACACGCTGCCGATTCCGATTGCATCGCACTTCCGGCCGATTCCCGGGCGCACCAGCTTCTGCGTCTTCCCCTGGACCGGCTTCCTCTTCGCGGGGGCGGCCGTCGGCTGCTGGCTGGATGCGGCGCGGCGCACGGGCCGCGAGCCATTGTGCAACCGGCTGCTGCTCGCGGGCGGCCTCCTGCTCGCCGTCGGCGGCTATGCCGCGGCGTACCTCCCGAGCCTTTATGCGCGCAGCGAGTTCTGGACGAGTTCGCCGACGTACTTCTTCGTCCGTCTCGGCATCCTGATCGCGGCAATTCCGATCGCGCGTGCGTGGACGCTCTGGTGGCCCGGCTGGTCGCCGATCCAGGACTTCGGGCGCGCCTCGCTCTTCGTCTACTGGGTGCACGTGGAATTGGTGTACGGCGTGGCCACGCTGGCGCTGCACAAGTCACTCGGCTTCTGGACGGCCGTCGCCGGCTTCGTCGTCACGAGCCTGGTGATGTTCGCGCTGGCGAAGGTGAAGGACCAGGTGGTGGGGTGGTGGGACCGGAATGGTGGTGCCCCGCTGCAGCCAGCCGGCGCGCGGGCCGGCGGGTAGAGGGAAAACCCGGCGGAGCACCCGAAGGTGCCCCGTCCAGGAGTATCGACCTGGCTCCCCCCAGCGTTTACGGCGCCCTGCCGTAAACCACAGGCCGACGCGCTTCCGTATCGCAACCGCTGTGCCGCACCTGAACAAGCCGTTTACGGCCTGAAAACCCCGATGGCGAGCTCGACCGTGAAGCAGAAATTACAGGGGTGTGTATGCGGATCGACCTGAATGCGGATGTGGGGGAGGGCTTCGGCCCCTGGCAGGCGGGGGACGACGCGGCGATCATGCCGCACCTCACGTCGGCCAATATCGCCTGCGGCGGACATGCCGGCGACCCCGGCACGATGCGCGAAACGGTGCGGCTCGCCCGTGAGCATGGCGTCGGGCCGGGGGCGCATCCGTCGTTCCCCGACCTGCAGGGATTCGGACGCCGCGAGATGCGCCTCTCGCCGCGCGAGGTCGAAGACCTGGTCGCCGCGCAGGTCGGGGCGCTGGCGGGAGTCGCCGCGGTGGAGGGCGTCAGGCTGCGCCACGTGAAGCCGCACGGCGCCCTCTACAACATGGCGGCCCGTGAGCGGGCGCTGGCCGACGCGATTGCACGGGCGGTGCGCGGTGTCGACCCGGCGCTGGCGCTCGTGGGGCTCTCGGGCTCCGAGCTGGCGCAGGCGGCCGAGCGCGCCGGCGTGCGGGCGGTGTATGAGGGGTTCGCCGACCGCGGGTACCGTCCTGACGGGTCACTCGTGCCGCGTGGCGAGCCGGGAGCCGTGATCGCGGACGCGTCGGTGGTGGCGGACCGCGCCGTCCTGCTGGCGACCCGAGGCGTGGTCACCGCGAGCGACGGGAGCGCGCTGACGCTGCGGGTCGACTCGATCTGCCTGCACGGCGACACGCCGGGGGCCGTCGACCTTGCCCGCGCCATCCGGCAGGCGCTCGAACAGGCGGGCGTCGAGTTGCGGGCCCCGGGCGACTAGCGGCCCTGGTCGGCGGCCGCTTCGGCGGCGAGCACGCGCCGCAGCACCTTGCCGACCATCGTCTTGGGCAGGTCGTCGCGGAAGTGGACGCGCGCCGGCACCTTGTACGGCGCGAGCCGCTCGCGGCAGTACGTGCGCAGCTCGTCCTCCTCGACATCTTCGCCCGGCTTCAGTACCACCCAGGCGTGCGCCACCTCGCCCTTGACCGGCTCGGGCACACCGGCGACGCCCACCTCGCGGACCGCGGGGTGCGCCGAGAGCACTTCCTCGATCTCGCGCGGCCACACCTGGAAGCCGCTGGTCTTCACCAGGTCCTTCTTCCGGTCGACGATGAAGAGGTACCCGTCGTCGTCACGCCGCACGAGGTCGCCCGTGTGGAGCCAGGGGCCGCCGGGTCCGTGCGGGCGCAGCGCCTCGGCGGTCTCGAGCGGGTTGTTCCAGTAGCCGGCCATCAGCTGCGGCGCCCGGATCAGCAGCTCGCCGACCTCGCCCGGGGCGACATCGACATCACCGGTCTCTGCGTCGACGATCCGGACGTCGACATCGGGCAGCGGCAGGCCGATCGAGCCGATCTTCTGCTCGCCGCGCATCGGGTTGAGGCAGGCGGCCATCATCGCCTCGGTCAGCGAGTAGCCCTCGACGATGCGTGCGCCGGTGGCGTCCTCGAACTGGCGCTTGGTTTCGGCCATCAGGGGCGCGGCGCCCGAGAAGCAGATGCGCAGCGAGCGCAGGCTCACCTTGCCGGTGCGGACGTCCGGATGATTGAGGATGGCCGTGAAGAGCGTCGGGACGCCGCCGAGGAAGGCCGGGCGCACCTTCTGGATGGTCCGGAGCACGTCCGACAGGTCGCGCGGGTTCGGGATCAGCGAGAGCGGGTGCGGCCCCATCATCGCGAGCGGCAGCACGCCGACGTTCCCGTACACGTGGAAGAGCGGCAGCGGCAGCATGATGACGTCGATCCACGGTCTCTTCGCCGAGCGGAGCCACTCGTTCAGCTGCAGGCCTGACGTCGTGTAGTGCCGGTGCAGCCCCACGACGCCCTTCGGCGTGCCGGTGGTGCCGCCACTCGACAGGATCACGGCCGGGTCGTCGCCCGTGACCCGCACGGCCGGCACCGGCGTCCGTGCGTGCTCGCGCAGCAGCGCGGGCATCCAGACGTCATCGGGGGCGAGCGTGATGCGGTGCCCGCCCTTCTTCTCGAACACCAGCGTGAACACGAGGCGCGCGACCCCGGGCAGGTGCTCCTTGATCGACGTGGCGATCACCAGCCGGAGCGTCGTGCGACCCTGCACCGCCTTGAGGCGGTCGTAGAACGGCGTCAGCACGACCGCGACTTCAGCCCGCGTGCCGTCGAGCGCCTGCTCGAGTTCGCGTTCGCTGTACGTCGGGTTCAGGGCGACCACGACGCCGCCCGCCTTCCAGACGCCGAACTGCGCGACCAGGAACTGCGGACAGTTGGGCAGCAACAGCGCCACCCGGCTGCCGGGGACCACCCCCCGTGCCGCGAGCGCGGCGGCGAAGCGATCGCTCAGCCGGTGCAGGTCGGCGTACGAGACCGTCGCCCCCTTGAACAGGATGGCCGGCTTGCCGGGGTGGGTGGACGCGAGTTCCGCGAGCCGCTCGACGAGCGTCCCGTCAGGATAGGGGGCCAGCGAGTGCGGGACGCCGTCGTCGTAGTGGGAGAGCCACGGGTGCACGGCGCCATTCTACCTGCGCCGTGCGGTCGGTCCGCGAGACGCAGCGCCCCTCGGGCAGCGCTCAGGCGAGCAGGTGCCGGAGCAGCGCCTTCTGCGTGTGGAGGCGGTTCTCGGCCTGGTCGAACACGACCGACGACGGCGACTCGAACACCTCGGCGCTCACTTCCTCGCCGCGGTGCGCGGGCAGGCAGTGCATGAAGATGGCCTGCGGCGACGCGAACCCCATCAGGTCGGCGTTGACCTGATATTCCGCGAAGATGCGGCGCCGCTTGTCGGACTCGCGCTCCTGGCCCATCGACGTCCAGACGTCGGTATAGACCGCATCGACACCCGCCACGGCTTCCACCGGGTCGGTGAACAGCTTGAGGCCGGCACCCGGCGGCGTGACGGCGGCAATCCCCTCGACCACGTCAGGCGGGAGCGAGTAGTTCTCGGGCGAGCCGACGTGGACCACCATCCCGAGCATCACCGCCGCCTGCGCGAGCGAGGTCGCGACGTTGTTGCCGTCGCCGATGTATGCCAGCGTCCGGCCGCGCAGCGAGCCGAGGCGCTCGCGGAGCGTGAGCACGTCGGCGAGGGCCTGGCACGGGTGTTCCTCGTCGCTCAGGGCGTTGATCACGTGCAGCCGCGGCGCCGCCGAGGCGAGCGTGGCGGCCTTCGACTGCGAATAGGTGCGGATCACCAGGGCGCGGACCCAGCGTTCGAGGTTGCGCGCCACGTCTTCGAGCGGCTCGCGCTGCCCCTCGGCGAACTCGGCCGGCAGGTGCAGCGTGTCACCCCCGAGCTCGCGGATGGCGACCTCGAAGGTCGAGCGCGTGCGCAGTGACGGCTTCTCGAAGAGCAGCGCGACGTGCATGCCGGCGAGCGCGCCGGCCGTCGGGGCACGCGTGCCGAGCGCACGCTCGGCCTTCATCGCGGCGGCCGAGTCGAGCAGCTGCCCGAGCTCGGCATGGGACAGGTCGAGGATCGAGAGGAAGTCCTTCCGGACACGGGCCGGCGGCGGGACGATATCCATGAGCTAAGTCCGGTACTCGCCGTTGATCCGCACGTACTCGGCGCTGAGGTCGCAGCCGTAGATCGTGGCGCGCGCACCGCCGCCGGTCCCGAGCCGCACCTCGATGTCGATGGTGGCGCCCTTCAGGTACTCCGCCGCCTGCGGCGCCGCATCGTCGTGCGGCAGGCCGTGCTCGAACAGCAGGATGCCGCCCACGTGCACCGTCGCCTGCGAGACGTCGAAGCGGACACCGGCGCGACCGGCCGCGGCGACGATGCGTCCCCAGTTCGGGTCGGCGCCATGGACGGCGGTCTTGACGAGCGGCGAGTTGGCGATCGCCCGGGCGACCTGCCGCGCGTCGGCCTTGCTCGCCGCGTCGAGCACGGTCACCGAGATCAGCTTGCTCGCCCCCTCGCCGCCGCGGACGATGCCGAGCGCGAGCTCGCGGCCCACCGCGAGCATCCCCTCGAGCAGGGCCGGATAGGTCGCCTCGTCGATCTCGACGCCGCTCGCACCGGACGCCATAGCGAAGAGCGTGTCGTTGGTCGAGCACTCGCCGTCGACCGTGATGGCGTTGAAGGTGTCCTCGGCCGATTCGGCGAGCGCACGCTGCAGCAGGGCCGGCGAGACGCGCGCGTCCGTCGTGAGGAAGCCGAGCATGGTGGCCATGTTCGGCTCGATCATCCCCGAGCCCTTGGCCGTGCCGCCGACGATGAACGTCCGATCGCCGACGGTGACTTCGACGGCGCATTCCTTCGGGAACGGGTCGGTCGTCATGATCGCCTGTGCGGTGCCGGCGTCGGTCTCGATACCGCGGTCCAGCCGGGACGACGCGACACGGATGCCGTCCGAAATCTTCGCGATCGGCAGGTTCACGCCGATCACGCCGGTCGAGGCGACGAGCACCTCGGACGGCGAGCCGCCGAGCGCTGCCGCGACGTCGCTGGCCATCTGGCGGGCGTCGGCCATCCCCTGGCTGCCCGTGCAGGCGTTCGCGCAGCCGGCGTTCACGACGACCGCGCGCGCCGTGCCGCCAGACGCCTGCAGGTGCTCGCGCGAGACCAGCACGGGCGCGGCCTGTGCGAGGTTGGTGGTGAAGAGCGCCGCCGCCGGCACCGGCCCGTCAGCCGCGATGACCGCCACGTCGAGGGCGCCGGCCTTCTTCTTGACGCCGGCGGCCACCGCCGCGGCGCGGAAGCCGCGGGCCGCGGTGACGCCACCGGCCACCGGGCGGATGGTCACGCCGGACGCAATTGCTGCACTCATGTCAGGGACTCCTCCGTGCGGCCCGCGCCCGTTGGGCGCACCACCGCGAACTGGCCGCACTGCTGGTATCGGGGACACCGGACGCAGTCGGCGGCAATCTTCTCGGGCACCTGCTCGTGCGGGACGACGGTGAACCCGAGTCCCACGAAGAACGCCGGTGCGTGCGCGAACGCGCACACCGTCTCGTACCCGTCGTCGGCGGCAGTTGCGGTGAGCGCATCCACCAGCCGGCGCCCGAGGCCAGACCCGCGCGTCGTACGGTCGACGACGAGCGATCGGATCTCGGCGACGCGCGGCCCCAGCGGAGCGAGCTCGGCGCAGGCGATGAGCCGACCCCCGTCGGTGACGACGAGGAAGCGCCCGGCGTGCGCCGCGATCTCATCGTGCTCACGGGGGAGCAGGTGCCCCTCCTCGAGGTGTGTCGTGATCAGCGCGTGGATGGCGGTGGCGTCGTCGGCGACGGCCGTGCGCACCTGCCGGACCCCACTCGGGCGCCGCACGATCTGGAGGCGCGGCGTCCGCGTGGCCGCATCCGGACCGGCGGCCGCGGGCCGCACGAACCGGAGCGCGGCCGTCGCGCTCACGCGAGGACCTCGTTCCCGACGGCGGTGAAGACGGCGTCGAGGATGTCGACGGCCCGATCCAGATCGACCGACTCGATCGTGAGCGGCGGGAGCATGCGCACGACGGTCGACTGGGTGCGGTTGACCAGCAGCCCGCGCTCGCGCGCCGCCTCGACGATCGGCAGGGCGTCGCCGGCAAGCTGCAGGCCCCACATCAGCCCCGCGCCACGCACCTCGACGATCGACGGGTGCTGCAGGGCCAGCGCGCGGAGCCGGCGCTCGAAGCCGGCGCCAACCGCCTGCACGTGCTCCATCAGCCCGTGTTCCATCAGCTGCTCGAGGAAGCAGACCGCGGCGCGGGTCGACAGCAGGTTGCCGCCGTAGGTCGTGCCGTGATCGCCAGCCGAGATCGTCTCGGCGACGTGCTCCGCGATCAGCGCCGCGCCGACGGGCACGCCGCCGCCGAGCGCCTTGCCGAGCGACATCAGGTCGGGCGACAGGCCGAGGGTGTGCGAGTGGAACGCGCGTCCGGTGCGGCCGAGACCCGACTGCACCTCGTCGGCGATGTAGAGCGCGCCGGTGCGGCGGCAGGCGTCCGTGATGGCGTCGGCGAACGCCTGCGGCATCGGCCGCACGCCGCCTTCACCCTGGATCGGTTCCGCGATGATCGCGGCCGTGCGCTCGGTGACGGCGGTCGCGAGCATCTCGGGCTTGTCGAAGTCGACGAACGTGACGGGCCCGAGCAGCGGCTGGAACGGGGTGCGGTAGTGCTCGTCCCACGTGACCGACAGCGCGCCCATCGTGCGGCCCGAGAAGCCGTTCGACACGGCCACATACTCCTGCCGCGGCGTGCCCTTCGTGAACCAGTAGCGGCGGGCGAACTTGAGGCAGGCCTCGACCGCCTCCGTGCCGCTGTTGCAGAAGAAGGCGCGCTGCATGCCCGAGAGCTGCGAGAGGCGCGTGGCGGCTTCCGCCTGGTACGGGTGGAAGTAGAGGTTCGACGTGTGCAGCAGCGTCGCCGCCTGCTCGGTGATCGCGGCCGTCAGCGCCGGATGCGCGTGCCCGAGCGACGCCACGCCGATCCCGGTGATCAGGTCGAGGTACTCGCGCCCGTCGACGTCATACAGCCGCGGACCCTGGCCGCGCACGAACGCCACCGGCTGGCGCTTGTAGGTCTGCAGCACGTGGCGCGCTTCGCGCGCCTGGATCTCGCTCAACGTCACGGTCATGACACCACCTGCGTGCACGCATCGAGCGTGCGGTTCCGATCCGAGAGGGCTTCGAAGGCGACCAGGCGCCCGTTCGCGATGATCACGTCACCGACGCCGGCGCGCAGGGCAGCGCGACAGGCTTCGAGCTTGGCCACCATGCCCTTGTTCGCCACACCCTCGCGGATGAGGCGCCCGGCGGCCCGTGACGCGAGCTGCGGGATGGTCTGGCCGTTCGCGTCGAGCACGCCCGACGTGCCGCCCGCAATCACCAGGCGGTCGGCCCCGAGCGCGACGGCGAGGTGCGAGGCGAGCGTGTCGGCATTGACGTTCAGCAGCTCGCCCGTGCGGGTGGCGCCGACGCACGCCACCACCGGCGTGTAGCCGCCCTTCACGAGATGCTGCAGCAGCGCCGGTGCACCCGTCGCGCCGGCTGCGACGGGTTCGCCGACCAGGCCGAGGTCGACCGTCTCGCCCGCCACCGTGGTGATCGGCTTCAACCTCCTGACGACGGCGACGCCCGCATCGGCGCCGGTCAGGCCAACGGCGTCGCCGCCGGCGCGCCGGACGGCGGCCACGAGCCGTGTGTTGATCGCGCCGCCCAGCACCGAGACGACGACGTCGAGTGTCGGGCCGTCGGTGACGCGCAGCCCGTCGACCTGCCGCTTCGGGATGCCGGCCACCGCGAGGCCGGCGTCGATCTCCCGGCCGCCTCCGTGCACGACGACGAGCTTCGACGTGCGGGCCAGCGCGGCGATGCCGCTCGCGACCCGCGCGACATCCTGCGGCTGCTCGAGCAGTTCACCGCCGAGCTTCAGGACGAGCACGGGCCGTCGTACCGCGCGTGCCTTCGCGGGCCTGCCAGCCTGGCGGCTGGTCGCGCGGCGCGCGCTCACAGGATTCCCGTCCGTTCGTCGAGCCCGAGCAGGATGTTGAGGTTCTGCACCGCCTGGCCGGCCGCGCCCTTCACGAGGTTGTCGAGCACGGTGACGAGCACCGCGCGTCCGGAGGGCTCATCGATCTTCCAGCCGATGTCGCAGAAGTTGGTGTGCGCCACGTGCTTGATCTCGGGCAGCGCCCCGCCGGTGAGGCGGACGAACGGCGCGGTCGCGTAGGCCGCGCGCAGCGTCTCGGCCACCTGCGCCTCGGTCGTGCCGGGCACCAGGCTCACGTAGACCGTCTCGAGGATGCCCCGGTCGAGCGGCACCAGGTGCGGCACGAAGGTGACGCTGCAGCCGAGCTCCTGCTCGATCTCGGCGTTGTGCCGGTGCGAGAAGATGCCGTACGCCGCCACGCTGCCGTGGTTCTCGCAGAAGTGCGTGCGCTCGGTCGGCGACTTGCCGGCCCCCGAGATGCCCGACTTGGCGTCGACGATCACCTGGCCCTGCACGAGCTTCGCGGCAGCCAGGGGCGCGACCGCGAGCAGCGCGCCCGTCGGGTAACAGCCCGGGCACGACACGAGCCGCGCGCCGCGGATGGCCTCGGCATACCGCTCGGACAGGCCGTACACGGTGCCCTCGGGCAGCGCCTGCGTCGCCGGATACCAGCGGCCCCGGTCGGCGTCATTGCGAATGCGGAAGGCGCCCGACAGATCGAGCACGCGCAGACCGCGCTCGAGCAGCACCGGCGCCACGTCGGCCGAGGCGGCCTCGGGCAGCGCGAGGAAGACAATGTCCGATTCCGCGGCGATGCGATCGAGGTCGAGCGGGGTCACCGGCTCGTCCCAGATGCGGGCGAGGGCGGGCAGCGGTCGCGGCGTGCTCGTCGCCGCCGACGACATCGCCAGCGTCAGCGTGACCGCGGGATGCCGCGCGAGGATGCGCACCAGTTCCTGGCCGGCGTAGCCGGTCGCGCCGGCGACGGCGACGCGGGCGCGACTCGCGGTGGACGCGGGGGTGCCCAGTGAGGCGGACGAGGGGACTGCTATGGCCATTGTCGTATCCGATCCGGCAAAAGAATATTTATACATTCCGATGCATAAACAGTCAAGGACTGGTGTATGCTCCCAGTTCGAGCGCATGAAGACACGTCGTCAGGCGGTGATCCTGGATTCGATCCAGCGTGAGGCGGTCCACAGCCAGGAGCAGCTGCGCCAGCGGCTGCGGGCGGCGGGGTTCGACGTCACGCAGGCGACCCTGTCCCGCGACATCCGCGAACTCGGGCTCGTGAAGGGCGGTCACGACGGCGCCTACCGGCTGCCCGCGCAGCCGCTCGCGACCGTGCCGCCGACCTCCGTGCTGCAACGCGCGGTGCTCGAATACCAGCCGCGGATCACCCGCGTGCAGCAGCTCGTCGTCCTGAACACCGGCATCGGACAGGCGCAGGCGCTCTGCGTCGCGCTCGACAACGCGCAGCTGCCCGAGGTGGTGGGGACGGTGGCCGGCGAGGACACGATCCTGGTGGTCACGTTCGACGCCAAGCGCGCACGCGCGCTGGTGCGTCGGCTCGAATCGTTCGCTGACCAGAGAAAGGCATCCTGATGGCCCGAGTCCTCACGCTGGCGCAGCCGGCGCACGTCGACATCACTTTCGAGGGCGACGTCCCGGTCGCCGTGAACGGCGTCCCGATGCCGCTCGACGAACTCGTCGCCTGCGTGGCGACGATCTTCGGCGCGCATGGGGTCGAGGAGGCGGTCGAGCCGCTCTCCAGCGCCCGCGCGGCGCTGCCGTCCGAGCAGGCCGGCGGCGGGGTTGTCCACCTTCAGCTGTCCCACGGCGTGCAGGCGGTCGTGGGCGTCACTTCCACACGGGTTTCGCACACGTCATGACGCTCTGGTCCGGCCGTTTCGACACCGCCCCCGATCCCGCCGCGTTCGACTTCGGGATCTCCTTTGGATTCGATCGCCACCTGTTCGAGGACGACGTCACCGGCAGCCTCGCCTGGGCGGACGCGATCAAGGGCGCGGGGGTGCTGTCCGACGCCGACCACGCCGCGATCGTCTCGGCGCTGCAGGCGATCCTCGAGGAGGGGCGGCGCGACCCCTCGTTCGTGCAGGGACCGGACGAGGACGTCCACAGCTTCGTCGAGCGCCAGCTCGTCGAGCGCGTCGGTGACGCCGGCCGCCGGCTGCACACCGGGCGATCGCGCAACGAGCAGGTCTCACTCGACCTGCGACTCTACCTGCGCCGGCGCATCCCGGTGCTGCAGCAGACGCTGCTCACGCTGATCGGCACGTGCGTGGATCAGGCGGAAGCCGCCGGTTCAGCGCTGATGCCGTCGTACACGCACCTGCGCCGCGCGCAGCCGGTGCTGGTGTCGCACTTCTATCTCGCGCACGCTTCGGCCCTGCGGCGCGATCACGCGCGCCTCGCGGCGGCCTCCGCGGAAGCCGACGCGCTCACGCTCGGCTCGGGCGCCGTCGCCGGCACCCCCTACGACGTCGACACGGCGGCGCTGGCGAAGCGGCTCGGCTTCTCCCGCGTGGTGCTCAACAGCATCGACGCGTCATCGGACCGCGACTTCGTCGCATCGTTCCTCTACGCGGTGTCGCTCGCCATGGTGCACCTGAGCCGCATGGCCGAGGACTTCATCATCTTCACCGGCGAGGAGCACGGCTTCTTCGAGCTCTCGGACGCGGCGGCGACCGGCAGCAGCATGATGCCGCAGAAGAAGAACCCCGACCCGCTCGAACTCGTGCGCGGGAAGACCGGGCGCGCGGTGGGGCGGCTCACGGGCTGGCTCGTCACGATGAAGGGGCTGCCGAGCGGGTACAACAAGGATCTCCAGGAAGACAAGGAGGCGGTGTTCGACGCCGAGGCGACGCTCACGGCGTCGCTGCTCGCCGCACACTCGGTCGTCTCGACACTGGTGACCAATTCCGAGCGCAGCGCCGATGCCGCGTCAGGCCTGCTGCTCGCGACAGACGTGGCTGATTACCTGGTCTCGCGCGGCATGCCGTTCCGCCGCGCGCATGAGGTGGTCGGCGCGATGGTCCGCCGATTGCTGCTCGACGGGCGTGACTTCGGCGACATGACATTGACCGAATGGCGCGAGGCCAGTGACCTGTTCGGGGACGATGCCCCGAAGGCGGCCACCGCAGAGTCGTCGGTGGCCCGGAAGCGGACGCCACAGTCGACCAGCCCCGACGCGGTGCGTGCCGCGATCGCGGAGTACCGAGGCTGGATGACGGGGCTCGGGCGCTGACCGCGGCGCCTCGCCCTTGATTTGGGTTTTCGGGCGGATTTGGTACACTGCCGCGTCTCACGCGCGGCGGTACCACTTCCCACCTGACAGGAACGGCTCAAGGGGAATTCATGCAACAGCGCCGGCTTCGGCTCGGTGACACTCTCGACGACTACTGTCCGCGCGAGCGCCGTGTGACCAACCATGCAATCGTGGCCATGGTCGAGCAGGACGTGAAGCAGACGAGGTGCACGACCTGCGATGCGGAGCATGAATACAAGGGAGCCCGCGTGCCGGTGATCCGCCGGAAGAAGGATGGCGGGGCCCTCGTGGGCGGGGCTTCGGCCGATGCCCTTCGCGCCCGTCGTCCCCTGGCGGACGAGCTGCTCGCCGACGATTCGCTGCCGGAAGACGCGCTCCTCGACGAGCCGCTGCCAGAGCCAGCGGTGCTGGACGCCTCCGCCGACGCCGCCGACGACTCGCTGGTCGCTGCGGCGCTCGAGGCGCTGGGTCACATCGAGGACGACGCTGACGCCGATGCTGATGCCGATGCCGCGCAGGGCGAGGACGACGGACCGGTCCACCGCCGACTGATTCGTGCGACCCTCCCGCGGGTCGAAGGTCAGGCGCAGCAGGAATGGAAGGAACCCGAGTTCACGGTCCGGCAGCCGGGCAGCCGCGGCCGTGAGACGGATGGCAATCGCCCCGGCGGCGGTGGCGGACAGGGACGGCGTCCGCAGCAGCGCTGGTCGGGGGCCCCGGCGCGAGGCG
>CANIAI010000022.1 GCA_947465275.1 Acidobacteriota bacterium
CGTCGACCCCGCCGCCGGCAGCGCGCCGTCAGCGGCGCCCGCGCGTCCTCGGACGTCGCGCGTCGCGAGTGGCGCGCAGTTCCTCGGCGGGGCGGCGCTCGGCCTGGCGATGCACGAGAGCGGACACCTGCTGTTCGACGTCGCCTTCTCCGCCGATCCCGGCGTGGCGCGTGTGTCGTACGCCGGCATCCCGTTCTTCGCCGTGACGCACGCGCCGGTGACCGCGCGGCGTGAGGCGATCATCTCGTCGGCCGGCTTCTGGATGCAGCACGCGTCGAGCGAGTGGCTGCTCTCACGCGGGCGCCCGCTGCGCGAACGACACGCGCCGCTGGCGAAGGGGGTGCTCGCGTTCAACATCCTGACGTCGGTGATGTACGCGGGGGCGGCGCTCGCGACGACCGGTCCCGACGAGCGCGACACCCGTGGACTCGCGGTCTCGACGCGGATGGCCGAGCCCTGGATCGCGCCGGTGATCCTGTCACCGGCGCTGCTCGATGCGGTGCGCTACGTGAAGCCCCGGTCACGCCCGTTGCGATGGGCGAGCCGGGCGGCCAAGGTGGGCGGGGTACTGCTGGTGCTCAGGGCGCGGGACTGACGGGAACGGTTGGAGCCGTGCCTAGGGAGCGGGCGGCGGTGTCGCGGGACCGAGCGCGAACGTCATCATCCCTTCGACGATGACCCGGCCGTTGACGCGGGCACACCCCTCGAGCTGTCCCATCTTGCTCCGCAGCCGCTTGACCCGCGCCTCGATCTCGAGCACCTCGCCCGGGTGGACGGCCCCCCGGTAGCGGACGCGGTCGATGCCCATGAAGAAGATCAGCTTGTCGCGGTTCTCGGCCTTCGACAGGATCAGGATGGCGCCGACCTGCGCAATGGCCTCGGTCATGATCGTCGGCGGCAGCGCCGGCGCCTCGCCCGGCTGGTGGGCCAGGTATTTTTCGGTGCCGGTGATGTTCTTCACCCCGACGATCCGGCGGTCCGGCTCGAGCTCCGTCACCCGGTCGACGAACAGGAACGGAAACCGGTGGGGCAGGATCCGCTCGATGGCGGAGTAGTCGAGAGGCAGCGTCAAGGCATCCATGGAAGGCCTCCCAGTATAATTCGTCACGTTTCATGACCGAACAGACGCCTGCCCAGGTGGGGCCGCGGACCCCGAGCGACACCGAACTGCTCTCCACGCTCTTCGAGCTGGGGCGCGAGGTGACCTCCGTGCTCGATCTGGAGGAACTGCTCGAGAAGATCCCCCAGCTGATCGCCCGGTTGACGCAGTTCAGCGCCTTCTCGGTCTACCTGCTGGACGAGAAGCGGCAGGAGCTGCGGGTCGCGTACTCGGTCGGCTACCCCGGCGAGGTGGGGAAGGGGCTCCGGTTCCGTCTGGGCCAGGGGGTGATCGGGGCCGCCGTGCAGGAGGGCCGCCCGATCCTCGTGAACGACATCCGGCTCGAACCCCGCTACAAGGGTCCGCTCCGCAACATGCTGTCGCAGCTCGCCGTGCCGATGCGCCGCAAGGGGCGGGTCATCGGCGCGCTGAACCTGCTGAACGAGAAGGCGGGCGCGTTCACCGTGCAGGACGAGGCGCTGCTGCGGCAGTTCGGGGCGCACGTGGCGGTGGCGATCGAGAACGCGCGCCTCTTCCACTCGGAGCGGCAGTACATCGACACCCTCGAGACGCTGGCCGAGATCGGGCGCGAGGTCGCGTCGATTCTCGACCTCCCGACACTGCTGACGCGCATCGCGAGCCTGACCAAGCGGCTGATCGACTACCGGACGTTCGGCATCCTGCTGCTCAACGAAGAGACCCAGGTGCTCGAGTGGAAGATGGCCGTCCGCTACGGTGACGACGTCACCGAGAAGGAGGTCAAGCTCGGGGAGGGGCTGGTCGGGTGGGCCGCGCTGAACCGGGAGCCGGTGCTCGTATCGGATGTCTCGAAGGACCCGCGCTACATCAACCTCGTGGCCGATGCGCGGTCGGAGCTCGTGATTCCGATGCTGATCAAGGAGCGGTGCATCGGTGTCTTCGACCTCGAGAGCCCGGAACTCGACGCGTTCACGAAGGAGCACAAGGAGCTGCTGACGCTGCTCGCCAGCCAGGCGGCCGTGGCGATCGAGAACGCGCGGCTGTACGAGGAAGTGCGGCGCAACGAGGAGCGGATCGAGAAGGAGCTCCGCTTTGCGCAGCGCGTGCAGGCGGCGCTGCTGCCGACCGAGCTGCCCGTGCGGCTGAAGGCGGCCGACGTGGCGGGCCGCTTCGCCCCGGCCCACGAGCTCGGGGGCGACCTGCACGACTTCCTGTCGCCCGAGGCGCAGAGCCTCGTCGTGGCCGTCGGTGACGTGTCGGGCAAGGGGGCGCCGGCGGCGCTCTATGGCACCTTCGCGGCCGAACTGGTGCGCTCACGCACCGTTCGTCGGCGGTACACGCCCGAGCGCTTCAGCGTGCACGGCGTACTCGAGTCGATGAACAAGCTGCTGCACGAGCGGCAGCTCGAGGAGTACTACTGCACGCTCTGCTACGCCTGGTTCGACTTCAAGCGGCGCATGCTGACGATGTCGAACTCCGGGCTGCCGTACCCGGTCCGCTGCTCCGGAGACGAGTGCGGGCTGATCGAGCTGCCGGGCGTGCCGCTCGGATCGTTCCCGGGGGTGGAATACGACGAGGTGAACATCCCGCTGCTGGCTGGTGATGTCTTCGTGTTCTGCACCGACGGGATCTACGAGACCGAGAATCCGGACGGCGAGGAGTTCGGCTCGCAGCGGGTCATCGACATCGTGCAGGCCCGCCGGACGTCGACCGCGCGCGCGATCGTCGACGCCATCTTCGAGGCGGTCAACGCGTTCCGTGGGAGCGCGCCGCAGAACGACGACATGACGGCTGTGGCCGTCAGGATCACCACCTAGGGCCCGCGGCCTGCCTGCCCGCGCCGTCTCAGTCGGCGCGCCGCTTCTCTTCGCGCAGGTGCAGGCCGATCGAACGGCCGCCGAGCACCGCCACCTCGTTCACCTGACCCTTCACCCGCACCCGGGCGCCGCGCACCGGCGTCCGCGAGGCGTTCGACAGGACGGTGATCTCGCCGGTGCCGTCATCCACGCTGTAGAACTGGAACGGGACGAGCGGCAGCCCCCACGCCCGGGTCACCGTGCCGTGCACGCTGACCGTGCGGTGCTCGTAATGGGTGGGACGGTCGCGCAGGTCGGCGATGTGCACGCCGCGCGCGCCGCACGCCGCGAGCAGGATCGATCCGAGGATCACGCCGAGGATCGCTGAGGTGGAACGGACGCTCGTGGCCATCTGCATGCTCCCGGAAAGTGGCCGCGGACGAATCGTGGACGTACGCCGGAATGCGCATGTGCCAGCGCCTGCCTGTATAGCGCACCCGGTGATCCGCCGCGGCCGATCCGGTGATGATCAAATTGTGTACCGGCGGTTTGGGCTGGAAACAGGGCGTGGCGGACGTCAACGCGCACCGGCTGTCACCTGCAGGCAGCACGGCGACTCAATAAGTGTTCAGGTAGCGGTCGATCTCCCACGGCGAGACGTGGCGGATGTAGCTGTCCCACTCGGCGCGCTTCGCGGCGAGGAAGTGGTCGAAGATGTGATCACCGAGCGTGTCACGCATCAGCCCGCTCTTGGCCAGCTCGTCGAGCGCCTCGCTCAGGTTGCCGGGCAGCTCGTCGATGCGCAGGTGCCGCCGCTCGCGGTGACTCATCTTGTAGATGTTCTTGTTCACCGGCGGCCCGGGGTCGAGTTCCTGCTCGATGCCGTCGAGCCCCGAGCGGAGCATCACGGCGAGCGCGAGGTACGGGTTGCACGACGGATCGGGCATCCGGAGCTCGATGCGGGTGTTCTGGCCACGGGCGGCCGGCACGCGCACGAGCGGACTCCGGTTGTGTTCCGACCACGCAATGGCGGTCGGGGCTTCGTAGCCCGGGACGAGCCGCTTGAACGAGTTCACCAGCGGGTTCGTGATCGCGCAGAACGCCTTCGCATGACGCAGCAGCCCCGCGATGTACTGCAGGCCGGTGGGACTCAGCTGCCACGGTGACTGCGGGTCGGAGAAGGCGTTGCGCTCCTTCAGGTAGAGCGCCTGGTGCGTGTGCATGCCGCTGCCGTTCACGCCGAAGATCGGCTTGGGCATGAACGTCGCGTGCAGCCCGTTGCGGCTGGCGATGTTCTTCACCACGAAGCGGAACGTGCTCACGTTGTCGGCGGTGGTGAGCGCATCGTCGTCGCGGAAGTCGACCTCGTGCTGGCCCGGGGCGACCTCGTGATGCGCCGTCTCGACGTGGAATCCCATCTGTTCGAGCGCGAGGATGATTTCGCGCCGGACGTCCTCGCCGTGGTCGACCGGCGTGAGATCGAAGTAGCCACCCGAATCGTGCGTCTCGGTGGTCGGCTCGCCACTGGGCTTTCGCTGAAAGAGGAAGAACTCGGCCTCCGGACCGGCGCGCATGACAAAGCCCTGCCGGGCGGCGAGGGCGATGGCGCGCTTGAGGGTCGACCGCGGACAGCCGGCGAACGGGCTTCCGTCGGGATTGGCGATGTCGCAGATGATGCGCGCGACCCGATTGGCGCCGTCGTGCGTCCAGGGGAACACCTGGAAGGTGCTCAGGTCGGGCTTGAGGTACATGTCCGACTCTTCGGTCCGGACGAATCCCTCGATCGACGATCCGTCGAACATCACGCGGCCGTCGAGCTCCTCCTCGAACTGCCGGTCGGGAACCTCGACGCTCTTCAGCGTGCCAAGGATGTCGGTGAACTGCAGCCGCAGGAACTTGACCTTGTCCCGCGCCGCGCGCTCGAGGATCTTCGCCTTCCGGTCGTCCCGCGCCATGGGCTCATTATGCCCAGTTCCACGGCCTACTGGTTGGCGGCGAGACGTGCGGCGAGCGAGTCGGACAGCGGCGTGGACAGCGGGTTCGAGAGCGGGTCGGCCTGGCCGCCCTCCGGCTCTTCCCCGTCGCCGACGCTGGGCGCGGGCCAGCCGGCGACCACCGTCGACAGCTGCGCGGCCACGAGCTGCGCGAAGGAGAGCAGGGCGGGGTCCTGTTCGCGGCCGTCCGCGAGTTCGCACGACAGGGCGCCGACCGCGCCGGTCACCCCCATCAAGGGGACCACGAGCGCGCCGGGCTGCCCGCCCTCCCCGGCGACCACCTGCGGTGTCGCGTCGCGCCACGCCGCGGCGGCCGCGTTACGGCCATCGCGCCGCAACGGTTCGAGCCGCCTGAGCATCTGCGGCGGATACCCGTGGCCGATCGCGGCGAACAGCTCCTCGCCGGCGCCCATCCAGACGATCACGCCATCGGCGTGCAGCGTCCCGGCCACGCGGGCGAGCAGCTCGCGCAGCTCCGCGGCCGACCCGACGCGGGCAATGTCGGTACAGAGCGCGGCGACGTCGGCGATCCCCGCCGGGGCGGCGAGAACCGCCGGCAGCGGCACGGCCACGGGCGCGGCGCTCGGCTGCTGCACGGGCTCGAACTCCGGTGCCGGCAGCGGGTCGGCGGCGTGGGTGGCGCTCGCATCGCCACCTGGGCCAGCCGTCGTCGTGGTGCTGTCATCAGCGTCTGCGCTCGCCGCGGCGTCGGCGCCGGGGATGGCCCTGTCACGGCGGGTCGGCACCAGCAGGCCGAGGCCGACCAGCCAGACCGCCGCCGTCCCACCGAGCGCGAGCGTGCCGTCTCGCCGCGCGGCGGCGATCACCGTCTGCCGGTCGTCATCGACCCGTGCCTCGAGCGCGCGCAGGTCGTCGGTCAGCGCCCCGAGCATCCCGGCCGATGCCGAGAAGACCAGGTCGGCGGCCGAGAAGTAGGTCTCGTTCTGGATGTTCGCGCGAACGCGGGTGTCGGTGGCCGCGAAGTCGTGCAGCGTGGTGGAGAGCCGCGTCCAGGTGTCGGCCTGGTCGGGGGCCTCGAGCAGCGGCCGGACGGCCGCGAGGCCCCGTTCGAGCGTTTCGGTGAGCGTCCGCACCTGCTCGAATCGGGCGCGCGAGCCGGCCGGCTGATCACCGGCAGGCTGGAAGTAGGCCTGCTGCGCGCCGCGCACCGCCGCGACGGTGGCGAGCATCTCATCGAGCTGGCCGTCGAGCTGCTGGAGGCGGGAGAGCGCGTTCGTGGTGCGGCCGTCGATGGCCACGACCCGTGCCCCGGCGATGATGCCGGCAGCCACGAGCATGGCGGCGACGGTGGCCCGGACCGCTCGCGTCTCCATCGACAGCCCATGGTAGCAAAACCGCTCCGGCGGCCTGCTCAGAATTCGATGTGCGTCTGCAGCAGGAGACGGTTCTCGGTCGGCCGCGTGGCGACGTCGTAGTGCACCTGCTCGTTGGTCGCGACGAAACCGACCCGGGTGCGGGGGCGCACGAGCCAGTAGCCGCCGCCCGCGATCACGCGCGTCTGGGAGTTCCCCCCCACGGCGTCATTCGGGTCGAACGCGTCGACCCGCACCAGGCCGGCCCAGCCGCTCGCGCCCTGTCGTACCTCGAGGAATGCGGAGGTGCCGGCGCGCTCGATGTCACGCGTGGCCCCGGTCGTCGGGTTCTCGGTCGCCTCGACGTGCTGCGCGGTGGCCACCAGGTGCCGGTGCTCGAAGCTCGCCATCACGATGCCCAGGCGCCGCGGGCGATCGGCCGCGTACCAGCCCGCGCTGTAGAAGCCCGAGACGCGCAGGCCGTTGAGCAGTGCCGCCTTGGGCAGCGGACGCACGGTCAGCCGCGCCTGCACGCTCTTGTACCGGTTCGCCTCGGGCTGGGAGAAGCCCTCGCCGTTGTAGACCCCCGCCTGAATCTCGCCGTAGTTGCCGGGCAGCGGGGTCATGTAGCCCGCGCCGAAGTCGGCCGACCCCGGGATCACGCCCTCGCGCTCGGCGAACATCGAGCCCTGGACGCGGTAGCGGTTGATGCCTTCCTCGAAGTCGAGCCACGGCGTCTGATGCAGGCCGAACCGCACCCAACCTCTCGGCGTGATGTCGTCGAACTGCACGAAGGCGTACTTCGTCCGCACCGTCAGGCTGCCGGCCAGGCTGCCATCCGTGACGCGCCTGATGTCGGGGGTGAAGCGGAACCGCACCGACGGCGAGACCTGCGCGTTGATGTTGAGGTAGGTGCGGGTGACGTCGAACGCGTTGTAGCCGTCGCGGTTCTCGAGCTCGGCGAGGTACTGGATGAACGAGACCACGCCGACCCGGATGATCGGATACTCGGGGGCGGGTGCCGCCGCGGTCACCGGGGCCGGCGCGGCCTGCGGTGCAGCCTGAGCGAACGCGCGCGGGACGGCGGGCGGAAGGAGCGTGGCTGCCCAGGCGAGGGCGACGAGGACGCGGCGAAGGGTGCGTGTCATGCCCTTCACTTGTACGACGTCGGCGTGTCCGGCATGTAACGCGTCTGTTACGTCGGTGTAACGAAAAAGGGACCGGGCGCCTGCGCGCTCCGGTCCCTGTCGTACGGTCGAAGAGGGCCGCTACCTGCTGACCGGCTTCAGCGGAATGATCCCCTGCAGCCCTTCCATCTGGACGTTGTGACCCTTCACGGGCGGCAGGTCCTGGAACATGAAGTCCCACTTCCAGCGTTCGGACGGGTTCGACGCCTGCAGCCAGGTGTTCGCCGGCACCGGCCGCGTGAAGACCATCTTCTCGGCCTCGGCGTACGGCGTGCCCGGCATGGCCGCCGCGAGGGCGCGGCGCACGTCGTTCGAGCTGCTGAAGCCGAGGGTGAGGCCGAGCGCCGAGCCGACGCGCGACAGCACCTGCCAGTCTTCGAGCGCCTCACCGGGAGGCGCGATGGCCCGCGAGGCCGCCTGCACGCGCCCCTGGTCGTTCGTGTAGATCGCGTCCTTCTCGATCCAGGCCGCGCCCGGCAGCACGACATCGGCCGCCGCCGCGAGCTCGGTCATCAGCACGCCCTGCACCACGAGGAGCGGGAGCGTCCCGGCCGTGCGCGCCGCGAGGATCCACGACACGTCGCCCATCGAGCCCTCGGGACCCGGGTCGAGCACGTAGAGCGCCCTGACGGCGCCCGTCTCGACGGCGCTCCGCAGCGCCGACAGGTCGGGCAGGCCGTCGTTCCCGGCACCGACCGCGTAGCCGAGGTCGCGCGCGCCATTCACGTTCGGCGCTTCGGTCGCCGGCACGATGAACTTCGTCGTCGCCGGCTGCACCTTCGGCGAGCCGGTCCAGGTGAGGCTGACCGCCTTCAGGCCATCGGTGCCGAGCAGCCCTTCGACCAGCTGCCGGAGCACGAACAGCTCCTCGTTCGCGGCGTGCGCCGAGGCGAGGAAGCGGACCGACCCGGCGTCGGCCGACCCGGCCTCCTGCAGCTTCGTCCGGAGCGTCGCCTCGACGTCGTGCCAGCCGACCGCGTTCAGCGAGCCGCCCTGCTTCAGCATCGGGCGCGTCAGGCGGCGGTCACTTTCGATCCAGTGGTAGTTGAACCGGCCGACGTCGCACATCCAGTAGTCGTTGACGTCCGGGTTGTACCGGGGCGTCATGCGGATCAGCTGGTCGCCCTTGGCCCACTCGGGCTTCGCGCGCAGCCACGCGCTCGTGTTGCACCCCTTCGAGCAGAGCGTGCAGACCGTGTCGACGACGTTCGGGTTGTCCCAGGGACGGCTCTTGAACCGGTAGTCGCGGGTGGTGATCGCGCCGACCGGGCAGACGTCCATCAGGTTGCCCGAGATGAGCGACTGGACGCCCTGCTCCTGGAACGTGGCCACCTCGCTGCCGTAGCCGCGGTCGATCACGCCGATCTGCGCGTCGCCGTCGACCTCGCGCATGAAGCGGACGCAGCGCGTGCAGAGGATGCAGCGGTTGCGGTTCAGCATCAGCGTGGGGCCGAAGTCGACGTCGGCCTTCACCCCTTCGCCGTCGAACACGCGGCGGGGGAAGTCCATGCGGCTCTCGGCGGGGCCGAAGCTGTAGGAGAAGTCCTGGAGCGGGCACTCGCCACCCTTGTCGCAGACCGGGCAGTCGAGCGGGTGATTGACCAGCAGGAACTCGAAGACGCCGGCGCGGGCCTGCACCGTCTCCGGGTCGCGGGTGGTCACCACCATGCCCTCGGTGCAGGGCGTCGAGCACGACGTCTGCAGCTTCGGCATCTTCTCGATCTTCACCACGCAGACGCGACACGAACCGTCGACGCCGATGCCGGGGTGGTAGCAGTAGTAGGGCACCGAGATGCCGGCCTCGATGGCCGCCTGCAGCACGGTCTTGCCCTTTTCAACCGTAACCTGCTGCCCGTCGATGGTCAGTGTGACCGTTTCCATAACCCGCAAATGATATCAACAACAGGACCCCGGTCCTACAATCGAGGGATGCCCACCCTGCCGATCGAGGTCGTGATGGACGTCGCCATGGGATACGCCCTCCCGAGGGCGCTGCACGTGGTCACCGAGGCGGGTGTCCCCGACGCCCTGGGCGACGACCCGCGCCCGGCGGCCGACCTCGCGGCGGCCACGGGCACCGACGCCGGCGCGCTCGCCCGGATGCTGCGGCTGCTGGCCGCCCACGGGCTGTTCGAGGCGTGCGAGGGCGGTTTCCGCCACACCGAGGCGTCGCGGCTGCTCAGGGCGGACCATCCGTTCTCGATGCGCCCCTTCGTCCGCCTGCAGGGGCTGCGCAGCCGGTGGGACATCTGGGGGCACCTCGGTCATGCCCTCCGGACGGGGGCGACCGCCGACCGGCAGGCACTTCCCGAGGGGTGGTGGGCACACCTGGCGGCTCATCCGGACGACCGGGCCATCTTCGACGAGGCGATGACCAAGAAGGTGCACGCCCAGATCGCCGGGATTCTGGGCGCCTGCGACTTCCGCCGATTCGGGACCATCGCCGACATCGGAGGCGGGCAGGGACACCTGCTGGCCGCGATCCTCGATGCCGCGCCCGCCGTGCGCGGGATCCTGTTCGACCTGCCCGAGGTGGTCGGCGGCGTCGAGCCGCCGCAGCGGCTGGGCGGGAGGCTGCTGGTTCAGCCCGGCAGTTTCTTCGAGGGCCCCCTTCCCCGGGCCGATGCGTACCTGCTCACGCAGGTGCTCCACAACTGGGACGACGAGGGGTGCCTGCGGCTGCTTCGGGGTATCCGAGAGGCCGCGGCGCCCGGGGCGCGGCTGCTGGCGGTCGAGTGGCTGATCCCCGAGGACGGCCGTCCGAACTGGACGCTCCTGGTCGACCTCATCATGCTCGCCGAGTATTCAGGACGGGAGCGCACCGAGCCTGAACTTGCCGCACTCCTGTCGGCGTCCGGCTTCCGCCTCGACCGCACAGTCGACTGCGGGCTGCGCAGCTTCATCCTCGAGGGCGTCGCCGTCTAGCCGTGGATGCCGGCGCTGGGTGCCGCGACCGCCGGGCCTGACAGGAGATGGCATCCGGGCTGCAGGGACTCGGGGGTCATGTCGAGGTGTGTGCCTGCGGTCCTGCTTGACGTGCATCGGGAGGAGGCCTAAAGTGGCGTCCCCTGTCACCCGACGCACGCTCGGACGCACGCTTCTCGCACGAGGAGAGGCCATGGACGACACACGCATCCGGCTCGTGGCATTCGTCGAATGGGCGCTCGCGGCGGCCTGCCTGGCCGGCGCGCTCACGCTTGGCGTGAACCTGTGGCCAGAGCTGCGGGTCACGTCTCCCGTCGTTCCGCTCAGTGCGGGCGAGCCCGACCGTCCGCTCATGTCCTCGTCACCCCCGACGGCCGCCGCTCCGTCGCGTGCCGTGTCGGTGCCCTTCCTCGTGCTGCCCGGCCTGCCCGAGATTCACGTCGGCGATGGGGCGCGGGCGGTGATCGCGGCGCTGGCGCCCGTGGCCAGCTTCGGATCGGAGGCGATCGAGCGCCGTGACTTCGGCGAGCGTGTGACCCGTACGTTCGAATACGCCGGGGTGCGCTTCGCACTGGTGGAGGAACGTGGCCGCGAGGCGTCGGCGGGGCGCGTCACCGCGATCTACCTCGAGTAGGGCGGCTTACATCGAGAACTGGGCGAGCGACGCCGAGTCGCGGTTGACCTGCAGCTGACGCACCCCGCCATGCACCTTGATGCGCTGCTCGGTGGTGCGCTCGCTGATGATCGCGATCGCCTCGACCGCCTTGCCGTCGCCGCCGGTCACCGTCACGGTCACCGGGATATCGAACAGCTCCGTCTGTGTCTGCTCGAACCGTACGATCACCTCACCCTCGCCCGTGGTGAACGAGTACCGCACCCGCGGGATGTCGGACGAGTAGATCCAGCCGTTGAAGAAGCGCGCCATCGACCGGCCTGATTCAGCCTCGATCGCACGCTGCAGGTCGTTGGTGCCCGCCTTCCTGAACTTCTGTTCCCGGTAGAAGCGCCGGATCGCCGCGAAGAACACGTCGTCGCCGAGCAGCCGGCGGGCCATGTGGAGCACCGCGGCCCCCTTGTTGTAGACGAGCGCGCGAAAGATGCGTCCCTCGTTCTTCACGTGGCCGAGGCGGTAGCCGAGGTAGACCGGACCCTCGGGCGAGGCGGACAGCGACCAGCGCCGGAACTGGCGCAGCATGTCGGTGAAGGCGCCCTCGCCGCGCGCGCGCCGCGCATACAGCGCCGAGAAGTACTGCGCGAACCCTTCGCTCAGCCACTGTTCGTGGTAGTTGTTCCAGCCCACCGCCTGGCCCCACCACTGGTGCGCCAGCTCGTGGGCGATGAAGAACTCGGGGAAGTTGAGGAACGAGGCCGGATCGTTGCGCCACAGGAACACCGCGCTCGGCGGCGGCGTGTTCAGCACGACGGCGTAGCCCGGGCTGTGCCCGCCGGGCAGCTCGTTCTCGACCAGTCCCAGGGTGACCGCGGAGTACGGCGTGTCGTTCATCAGGGTGCCGTAGAAGCGGATGATGTCCTCCGCGACCGGCGCCATCTCCCGGCCCTTCCCTACCTGTCGCGCGATCGCCTCGACGGTCAGGCCGATGCGCTCCCGCGCGCCGCTGGCGCTGGCGGACGCCTGGGTGTCCGGGCCGGAGCCGCCGGTGGCGCGGAGTGTGGCCGGACCCTCGCGCGTGCTGATCGTCGTGTCGGCCACACGCGTGAACCGGCTGACCGCCACCGTGAGATAGCGCACCGGGTCGGTGGCCGCGAAGATCTCGGTGTAGCCCTCGGACCGCGCCGCCAGCAGGTCGTCGAGTGAGCGGTCGGCCGGCGGAATCCGCTGTCCGCTCGCCACCATGCGGTAGGCGTCGGGGACCGTGAGCCGCAGGCGCGCGGTGGCGTAGTCGGTGTAGCCGTTCTGCGGGTACCAATACGCCCGGTTGCTGAGCAGGTACGTCGGCTCGGGGACGAAGACCGCGTCCCCCTCCGGCCCCTGCGCCGACACCGCGACCTGTTCCGATTCGACCCGCTGCGTGGGCACGCGCCCGGCGTACGCGACCACCAGCGTGAACGTGCGCCCCTGCGGGATCTGTCGCGGCAGGTTGACGAGCACGGCGCTCTGGTTGGCGATGCGCAGGAACAGCAGTCGCCCCAGCTCGGGGCTGCTGATGTTGGAGACCACGAGTTCGTCGGCGAGCCGCAGGGTGAGCGTCGCGAGGCCATCACGCCGCGCGGCGATGACCAGGCGGGCGACCCCGCTGACCGCCTCGCGTTCCGGGTCAATGGAGGCGTTGACCTCGATGTGCTGCAGGTCGATGTCGGTGAGCGCGTCTTCGTCGTAGAAGGGGCCGCGTTCCGCCAGCGTGTCCGCGGACGCATAGATGGAGATCGTGCGCCGCCGCTCCCGGTTGAACAGCTGGATGTCCTCGGGCTGATTCTGGCTGCGGACGTATGTCAGCGTGCCGAACCGGCGCGTGCGGACTTCGCTGATGAAGTCGCCTGGCGGCGGAATCAGGTACCAGGGGTCGCGGCTGAGATCGCCCGCGTCGAGCAGCAGTGACTTCGCCGACTCGCGGTCGAAGACCTCCTGCGCCCGCCTGGTGAGGCGACGATCCGCCTGCACCGGCACACGCGCCTGCACCTTCACCCGTGACTCGTATTCCCCCGGGTTGAGGCGCACGAACGCGGTGTCGAACGCCGTGACGAGCGCCTCGCTGCCGCCGTAGAGCCGCATCTGCCCCTTCTCGGTCGCGGACGGCGGTGCGAAGCGCATCTCGCCGCGGCCGATCAGGACGAGCCCCGTCACCCCCTCATCGCTGCCAACCGTGAACGCCGTGCCCTCGGCGAGCGTCAGCTGGAGGTCTTCGGCGTCGATCGTGAGACCCCGCACCCCGTCGCCCTGCAGGAAGTCGGGCCGGAGCCGGTAGAGTCCCTGCACGAGGGAGAGGCGTTCGAGATCGACGACCTGCCACCCGTCCACCGGGCCGCCGGGCACCCGCTGGACGTCGATGCGCGCGCTCACGATCTGCGCGTGACCGCCCGACTCGGTGAAGAACTCGACGATGAGGCTGAAGCCGTCGCCCGCCGGCAGCTTCTCGAGCGGAAC
>CANIAI010000023.1 GCA_947465275.1 Acidobacteriota bacterium
AGGGATAGGACGACCCCGGCCCGTGTCTCCTCGATGGGCGAGACCACCCCGGCCGTTACGCGCACACCCACGCCTTGCTGAACTTGCTCGAGGAGCTGGCGTGTTTCGACGCTGACGCCGGCTGCCTCCTGCGCGGCCAGGACGTCGACGAACGCACGGGAGACTTGCGTCAGCACATTCATGCGCGCCGTCTCGTAGTCCCACATCGCCAGCTCGCGGTTGAGTGCCGCGAGCTTCTCGCGCGCAGTCCGCTTGCCTCCCAGTTCGATCAGCTGACTCAGTTGAATCGTCGTCTGTCGTTGAATGGGTTGCAGGCTGGCCGCCCCGGGCTGCTGCGACGCCCCGAAGTCCTCGGCGGTGACGTCGAGCACAGGGTTGGGTAACCGCGTAGCCTGAAGGATCCGGGCTTCCCGCGCCCGTGTCTCCCAAGCGAACGCCGCAAGGTCGGGGCTGTACAACAAGGCCAGCGCGAGCGCGTCACGAAGCGTGAGTTCCTCAGACGGGTTATTGACCAACGGACGTTCTGGACGCCCCGCTTCCCCGAGCGACGGCTGGTAGACGGGAATGTCTCCACCGATCAGCCTGGTCGGCATCTTCAGCGGCGGCACCGCCCGCTGTGCGTGGACGGACGACACGCACGCCAGCAACGTCGCAATGGCGCACAAAGGCAATCGGACACAACGGTCCCCGAGACGTGGAACAGACATAGACACCTCAGCGGGTGTGACTGACGAAACTGAAGGGGCGTACTGCAGCGAACTGCAGCAGCAGAGCGGAAGGCTAGCTAGACAGCGGGCGGAGCGCGGGCGGCGAGTGAAGGTAAGAACGGGGGGTCGTGACTGTGGGTGATGTCGACGACACGATGTGCCGCAACTTCAGCGGACGGCGGGAACAGGAACTGACTGACAGCCAGAGCGGGAGCAAATAGAGGCTCCGGAGTGACGGCTGTGAACGCATCCAGGAAGAACGCGCGGTCGTGGTACTCGTCCGGTTCGATGGTCTGTGCCCTGGACTGCTGGCGGTGGGCCTGCCCGTGGCCCTCCCAATGCGAGTGAATCGTCCGGGCGCGATGATGATCGCTCTCGACAGTGTCCACGTGCGCGTGCACAAGCGGCGCGACCAAGGCAGCAGCCTGGAGGGCGAGCACTAGTGCGAGCGCATACACCTTACGCACGGTTGCCTCATTGTTCGTGAGGATGGGCCGCCCGTCAAGCCACGTAGTTGCGACGGCTGTGTACGCGAGACATGACTACATCTTGTGCTCGGCAGCACTCAGGTTCAGGAATAGCGCGAAGCTCGGTGCCGTGCGACCTCCGTAGCGCGGAGAGAGCGCGAGCGGCAACACGCTCAGCGCCACAGTCCCTCCAACCCCCAGCGCAACACTTCTCCAAGGCGACATCTGCCGGACGTATCCGACCTGCACCTTCCCTATCGGGACGACCAAGGTTGGGTTTTCATGCGCGTGTAGGTGATGCGCGGGCATGCCGCCGAGTTCCGCCCTTCCGAAGATGGTGCTGCGCGCGCGCTTCAAGCTACTTTCCACCAGCGCTCCGAACGTCGTCGCGTCGAGAACGCCACCAGCAACCTCTTCGCGCGCGTCATTGGCACCCACCGCGACCGTGGTCGCCCACACGCGCTCCGAGCCAGCGGGCCGATGGTAGATGGCCGACGCGGTCACCCGCGTGAAGGGCTCCTGAGATTGCGCCGGGAAGTCGGTCAGCGCATCGCGCAAACGACCGGCTGACAACTGCAGCGCCAATCGTGTAGTCGGCAGGAAGGAAAGGCGGGCCGCTACCGAATCGAACCGCCCGAGGTCGACATCCGCGCGACTCTCATCTGGAGCCCGTCCATTGAAGGCCGACGCCTCCATCTTCCATCGTTGGTTGTGCAGACCCGCGGTCACGAGGCCGAACGTGACATGGGTGGAGTCGAGCCAGTGATGTGTCAGCGGACCAATCGGATTCATCCGAGCCGATGTCCGATGCGGATACCCCGGTGGCCCGAGTGCCGGCTCTCCCGCCAGCCCGCCGTAGACCTGCCATCTCCATTGGCCCCGAACACGTCGTTCGTAATCCGCAGCCAATTCCATGACCAGATCATGCGGAGGCTGCCGGTCGTGGACGGAATCTCCGTTGCACACCTCACCAGTGTTCAGAAAACCGATCGTGCCGCATCGAGACACTGTCCAGGGCTCTGCGCTCAGCATGGTGCGCACGCCGAAACGTCCTCCTGCGAGACGTCTTCGCGCCATGGCCATTCCCCAGTTCAGACCGACCACCTGACGGGCGCTCGCTCCGCCAGTGCGATGCCGTTCTCCTGGCTCCACTACGAGTTGTCCAACAACTACGCCATCGAGACGTAGATCCCATCCCCGCCAGGGTTCATGCAGACCAAACATGGGGGTAGCCGGTGGCAACCATCCGCTACCTGACGCGTCGCGCGTTGGCGTCAGCAATGGCGCTCCGACGGCCACGTGCTCGTGAATCTCGGTCGGGCTCTGTGGGACGTCCTGCTGCGCCGTCGCCGTGCCACTCCACGTGAGCAGCACGCACCATGCCCGTACGGCTCGCAGACCGCTTTGGCTCATCGCAAACGACAGCACTCTTCGCGACACGATCTCGGGCCCGGTGTCAGATCCAGCGCCGAACCGACGTGCGATACGCTTCGTATGCGGCGCCAAACTTCCTGCTGAGATACTGCTCTTCCAGCCGAATGGCGAACTGGTAAACCAGACGGACGGAGGCCGGCAACGCGGCGAGACACCATACGGAGTTCGCCATCAGGGCAATTCCCGCCTGTCCAGATGCCATCCCCAGGTACATCGGATTCCGCGTCCACCGATAGACGCCGGTCCCAACAATCGTCGATGTCCCGCCAAACGGCAGCACCGTCGTCTTCCCCTTCCGGAACTGCAGAACAGCGGCTCCAGCGACGACAGCCCCGAATACGACCAGCAGCAGGCCAAGACCCAGTCCGATCGCGGGCTCCGGAAACAGCGTCCATGGCCAACGCCGCTCCAGAACGCCGCCGATCAACAACGGCAAGGCAAACAACACTGGCGGCGGCACGCGAATGCCCGTGCGATCGGCGCTCATCGGTCTTCAAACATCAGCAGGCGTAGCGAGTTGGCGATCACGATCAACGTACTCCCTTCGTGGACGACAACGGCGGGGCCGATGCCGAATGTCCCCGTGGTCGTCGCTGCGATCAGCACTGCGATCACCGCTAGGGACACGTAGAGATTCTGGCGAATAACGGCTCGAGCCTTCCGGGAGAGCCCTATGGCAAAGGGAAGCCGCGTCAGGTCATCCGCCATCAGCGCCACATCAGCCGTCTCCAGCGCCGTCGCGGTACCCGCGGCGCCCATCGCAATACCCACTGTCGCTTGAGCTAGTGCCGGGGCGTCGTTCACGCCATCGCCCACCATGGCCACACCGCCGTGCTCGCGCGCCAGTGCTCGCACCGCGGTGACTTTGTCTTCCGGGAGAAGCCCGCCGCGCACGTCATCGACGCCAACCTCTCGACCGATGGCATCGCCGACGTTCTGATGGTCACCGGTCACCATCACAATCCGTTGCATCCCGGCACGCCGCAAGCGATTCAGAACGTCCCCGACGTTCGCCCGAGGCTGATCAGCCACGCCGAGCGCACCGATCCATTGCTCACCTGCTCGAAGGACCATCACGCTGCGGCCGTTCCCCTGGAGCCCTTCCACACTCGACCGAAGCGCATCAGGCACCGTGACGCCCTGCTCATCAAACAGGCGGAGATTGCCAATCTCGACGATCTGCCCGTCCACGCGGGCTCGAACTCCGCGGCCGACTACGCTCTGCACGTCCTGTGCATCGAGCGAAGCGAGCCCGGCCGACTCCGCGCGACGGACAACCGCGACAGCTAGCGGATGCTGAGACTGGCGCTCCACGGCCGCACCGAGTTGAAGCACGCGGGTTTCGCCGCCCTCTAGAACGGACACGATGTCAGTAACCTCCGGTCTGCCAACCGTCAGCGTGCCCGTCTTATCCAGGGCGATGGCGCGAACCGTACCGAGGTTCTCGAGATGCATGCCACCCTTGATCAACACCCCGCGTCGCGCGGCCTGGGCAATGCCCGCCAGGACCGTCGCAGGCGTGCCCAGCGCAAGTGCGCATGGCGAGGACGCCACGAGAAGGGCCATCCCGCGATAGAAGCTCGTTGACCAATCCCACACGCCGAAGAGTGGCGGCAGCACCACGACGAGTACATCCGCGACGAGGACGCACGGAACGAACAGTCGCTCAAATCGTTCGGTGAACACCTGCGTCGGTGCCTTCTGCGTCTGTGCCTCTTCGACCAGGGTGACAATCCGGTCGAGCGTGCGATCGCCGACCGCGCTGACGGTCTCCACCGTCAACGCACCTTCGCCGTTGATCGTTCCCGCAAACACCTGATCACCCGCTCCCTTCTCGACCGGCACGGACTCTCCGGTGATCGGCGCCTGATCGACCGCTGATCTCCCGGCCACGACCCGTCCATCCACCGGCACGCGCATCGACGGCCGAATCAGCACCTGTTCGCCAGGTCGGACCTCCAACACCGGCACCTGCGCGTATCGCCCTCCCCTGTCGACCTCAGCCATGGCCGGTGCCAGGTCGGAGAGCTGGCGGATCGAGGCACGCGCCCGACCGAGCGCACTGTGCTCGAGCGCATGAGCCAATGAGAACAGGAAGAGCAGAAACGCGCCTTCCGCCCATTCGTCCAACGAGGCAGCGCCGAGCGCGGCGAGCAACATGAGGAGATCGATGTCAAAGACGAACCGGCCCTTCCGAAGGCTGGCCCACAGATGGGTCAAGAGGTCATAGGCGCCACAGACGTACGCACCTGCATACAGCGCCACAGCGGCACCACGCGTGCCACCGAGGTATCCGAGACCGGCACCGGCTGCCATCAAGACTCCGCTGGCAAGGCTCCATGCCAGCTCACGATTTCCTGCGACCCAGCTACTGGGCTTCTGACCCGCAGTCACTTCTGGTGCGAATCCGGCGCCGCGGAGGGTCGCTTCGACGTCGTTGGGATTGAAACGTGCGCGTTCGAACTCAACCCGCACCGTCTGTCCAGCCAGATTCACCGATGTCGTCAGAACGCCATCAACGGTCCCGAGTAGATCCTCGATTCGACGACCCGAGTCCTCAGCCGCGACAGCCCTGATTGGCCAAATGCGGTGCCCATAAAGCTCGTGCACTGTCGCTCCGGCTGTTCGCACAAGACTCTGCACCCGGTCCAGCGTGAGCTGAACCGGGTTGTAGTGGACGCACAGCATGCTGGTCTCTTTGACGAGATGGGTGCGGTCGACGCCGGCTTCGGCTTCGAGTAGCGCCTGCAGCCGTTGCACGCAGGCGTCACGCTCGTCTTCGATCTCCGGCAACACCACCGGCAAATCGACACGAACCGTCGCAGAAGCTGAGTGAGCAGCCATGTTCTGCTACTCCGCGGGTACGGGAACGTCCCGCTCGAACCGGCGATACAACGCCGGCAGGACCAACAGCGTCAGGGCCGTCGACGTCAGCAACCCGCCAATGACGACTGTGGCTAGCGGGCGCTGCACTTCCGCGCCGGCACTGCTGGCCACCGCCATGGGGATGAAGCCCAACCCTGCCACCAGGGCCGTCATCAACACAGGCCGCAACCGCAGCTCCGCGCCAGTCGTGACGGCTTCCTCAATGGTCTTGCCCTGCTTCCGCAGCTCAATGAAGTAGGACACCATCACGACGCCGTTGAGCACCGCCACGCCAAAGAGCGCGATGAAGCCGACCGCCGCCGAGATACTGAACGGCATCCCGCGCAGGAACAGGGCGACAATGCCGCCCGTGGCTGCAATCGGAATGTTGAAGTAGATCAAAAGCGCCGGCGTGATCGCACCGAACGTCGTGTAGAGCAGCGCGAAGATGAGGAATAGAGCAAGCGGGACGACCAGCAACAGCCGCTGCGAGGCGCGCTGCAGGTTCTCGAACTGCCCTGCGTACTCCACGTAGTACCCCGGTGGCAGAGTCACTTTGGATCCGATTGCACGCTGCACGTCGGCGACGAAGCCGCCCAGGTCACGACCACGGACGTTCGCCTCGACGGCGATGCGCCGATGGATGTTCTCCCGGCTGATTTGTGCCGGCCCATCCTCGATAATGATGTCGGCCAGTTGCGACAACGGGATGTGCCGTCCGCGTGAGTCGGATACCTTCAACTCGCGGATGCGCTCGACGCTCTGGCGGTGTGCGGCCACGAAACGCGCCTGAAGGGCGTATCGCCGCTGGCCCTCCAGCACCTCACCGACTTGCTTGCCCCCCATCGTTTCCACGACGTCCAGCACCTGCGACGCATTGATACCGTACCGTGCGATCGCCTCGCGGTTCACACGGACACGCAGATAGGGCAAGCCACCGGTCTGTTCGAGCTTCACATCCGCGGCACCAGGCACTTGTGAGACGACCCGGGTGATCTCCGCACCGATCCGCTCCAGCTCATCGAGCTCTTCTCCAAACAGCGTGACGGCCACATCCGACCGCACCCCCGCAATCAGCTCCTGAACGCGCAACTCAATCGGCTGGGAGTAGCTGAACACGTTGCCCGGCACCTCTTTCGAGAGCTTGTCGTTGAAAGCGGCGATCAGGCCCTCCCGATCGCGAGCCGTCGTCCACTGGCTGTGGTCCTTCAGCATCACGTAGACGTCGCTGGTCTCGATGCCCATGGGATCCGTAGGAATCTCAGCCACGCCGCTGCGCGAGACGACGCTGGTGACCTCTGGAAAGGTCTTGAGCGTCTTCTCAATCAGCGTCGTCATCTTGACGGTTTCCGTGAGTCCCACGCTGGGAAGCCGCCAGGCCTGAATCGCGATCGTGCCCTCGTCCAGCTTTGGGATGAACTCCGTCCCCATAAACGGGATGAGGCTCAGCGACAGAACGAACACCACTGCGGCCACGCCGCCAGCCAGCATGGGACGACCCATCGTCCGCACGAGCACAGGCCGATAGCGTTCCTTGAGCCAGTGCACCAGCTTCGGCTCCTCTTCCTTGACCTTGCCGCGGAAGAGCAGCGCGGCTAGCACCGGCATCACGGTCAGCGCGAGGATTAGCGATCCGATCAAAGCAAAGACCACCGTCAGCGCCATGGGCCGGAACATCTTCCCCTCGACGCCCTGGAGCGTGAGGATAGGCAGGTACACGATGATGATGATGAGCACGGCAAAGAACACCGGCCTCGCGACCTCCCGGCCTGCCTCGCGTATTACCTCTTCTCGTGTCATCCCGGTGCTGCGTCGCTCACCAAGTCGACGAACAATGTTTTCAATCATCACGACTGAGCCATCGACGATGAGGCCGAAATCGATTGCCCCGAGGCTCATGAGGTTTCCGGACAGGCCTGCCTGCACCATGCCCGTAAACGCGAACAGCATCGACAGAGGGATGGCGGCCGCCACGATCAGTCCGCCCCGGACATTGCCGAGCATCAGGAGCAGCACGGCGATCACCAGCAGGCCGCCCTCCACGAGGTTCTTCTCGACCGTGCCGATCGTCTTACGCACGAGTTCGGTTCGGTCGTAGTAGGTGTCGACGGTCACACCTTCGGGCAAGGACGGCTGAAGGGTTTCCAGTGCCTCACGCACCCGCTGCGCCACGACCCTGGAGTTTTCCCCCATCAGCATCATCACGACGCCCGTGACCGTTTCTCCCTTGCCGTCGCGGGTCACCGCACCTTGCCGAACGCGCGGCGCGAGCTGTGTCTGCCCGAGGTTCTTGACGTAGATCGGCGTGCCATCAGCCGCCGCACCGACGACGATGTTGTCGATGTCCGTGATGCCCTCGACGAGCCCCTCGCCACGGATGACGTACTGTTCCTGCGCTCGCTCGATGTAGGCGCCGCCTGCATTGGCGTTGTTCCGTTGCAGCGCGTCGAACACCTTGTCGAGCGGCAGGTTGTACGCCACCAGCTTGTCGGGATCGAGTTGGACCTCATACGTCTTCAGTTCGCCGCCGTACGAGTTCACCTCGACGACGCCAGGCACCGAACGCAGCTTGAAGGCGATGTCCCACTCGAGAATGCTTCGCAGGTCCATCAGCGACTTGCCTGGCCCGCGGACCTCGAACTGGTAGATCTCCCCGAGACCGGTGCTGATGGGCCCCATAGCAGGGCTCTCGAACCCAGCGGGAATGGCTTCGCGTGCCTCTGGCAGCCGCTCCATCACGAGGCGCCGTGCGAAGTAGATGTCGGTCCCTTCGTCGAAGTAGATGTAGACGGACGACAGCCCGAAACGAGAGACCGAGCGGATCTCGGTGATGCCGGGTAGGCCGCTCATGGCCGTCTCGACAGGGAACGTGATGAACCGCTCGACTTCTGCCGGACCAAGCCCCGGCGCCTGCGTCAACACCAGCACCTGGTTCGGCGTGACGTCTGGCACAGCATCGATCGGCAGACGCAGCATGGAGTAGATGCCTGCACCAACCATCACGGCGGTCAGCATCAGGACGAGAAACTTGTTACGTAGTGAAAACGCGATAAGTGCGTGCATGGCGGCCGCCCTAGTGCTCGTCGCCAATGCGCTCACGGAGCGCGGCGGTTTTGAGATAGAAGCTGCCCGCGGTGGCAATCGTCTCGCCTCCACTGAGGCCACTCGTAATGGCCACGGATTCGCCGGCCGTCGCCCCGACTTCGACGTCGCGCCTGATGAAGCGCTGCGCGTTCTGCCGCACGAAGACAACGGACTGGCCGTCGATCCGCTGCACGGCCGCGACAGGCACGACCACGGCGTCCTGACGGTCCGTCGTGGCGATGGACACCTTGGCGAACATGTCCAGCTTCAAGGCACCGTCGGCGTTCTGTACCACGCAGCGGACCTTGGCTGTCCGGGTTTGCGGATCGATGATGTCGCTGACGTACGTCAGCCGCCCCACAAAGCGGCGGCCAGGATACGCATCGACGTGAATGGCGACGTCGGTGTTCGCGCGCACTTTCGCCAGGTCCTTCTCGTACACGTCGGCCATGACCCACACGGTCGACATGTCGCTGATGGTCATCAGCTCGCGCTCGGGCCCAACCAGCTCTCCCTGAGCCACGTCGAACTTCGTCACCACACCGGCGAAGGGCGCCCGCAGAACGCTGTGAGACGCCGTCCGGTGGCCGCTGGTCCCCTGCTCTGGCCGCAGCCCTTGAATATCGGCATCGGAAAGGCCGAAGCGATGGATCTGCTCCTCGACCTTGGCGACGCCGGCCCGCCGGCTCTCCACGGCCGCCTCCGCATTCCGAAACTCGGCCCGCCGCAGTTCCAGCGTTTGGCGTGCGATGGCGTCAATCTTGATGAGTTCTTCAGCACGTTCGAGCGCCCGCTGCCTGACCTCCCGGTCCGCTTCGGCCTGACGCTGCGCAGCGATCTCGCCCAGATAGCTGCCCACCAGCTCGCCGAGCTCGATGTTGTCGTAGGCGACGAGCGTCTGGCCTTGTGTGACGCGGGCTCCGAGCGTGACCGCGATCCGCTCGACAACGCCGCGCGCTAGCGGGCGGATATGGCCAACGCGCGATTCGTCGGGCGCGACCACGCCAGTCACGTCGATGGAGGCGGGCAACGTCTGCTTTGTCACGCTGACCGTCTGCAGCGCAGCGTTGCGTTGCGCTGAGTCCGAGATCTCCACCACGCCGGCCGGCAGTTCTTCATGCCCCTCGGGGGCGTCACTCGCCACGCTCGCCTGGGGAGCTTTGCGGACCAACGAAATCACGGCGCCACCGACGACGGCGCCAATCACGAGGGCCACCACAACGGTGGCCGTGCTTCTATGGGTGCTCATCGCCCCTCTCCTGTGCCGGTGCTTGGCGTCCCAACGGCCGCATCAAGCGAAAAAAGACTGAGGCGCTCGTCGTAGAGCGCGCGGTTGTAGGTGCGCTGGGTATCTCGGAACGCACGTTGCGCGTCGAGATAGTCGGTGAGATCGACTTCACCGAGGCGATAGGACGCCAGCACGATGTCCCGCGCCTCACGCGCGGTCGTCAGGTGTTCCCGCTCGAGGTATTCCACGCGCGCGCGGCTGACACGGGCCGCATTCATCGCCTGCTGTACCTCAAGCGCGACCTGCGTCCGCGTGGCAGTCGTGCGCTGTCGGGCCTGCTCGTACTCGGCATCCGCACGGACAACGGGGCCGTTGTTGTTGCGGTTCAGAAACGTCAGGGGCACCGTGACGCTGAACGCAGCCACGTTCAGGCCACTCAGATGGCTCAATCCGCCTCCGACCGTGATGTTTGGTGACCGCAAGGCCCGCTGCAAGCGGGTTTCGGTCTGCGCACGGGCTTCGTCGCTCCGGGCAACGGCAATGCCTGGCCGCCCCTCCAGCGCCTGCCGCTGCAGCGACGACAGGTCGGCCATCGGCATCACAAGCCCTGGTGTCAGGAGTCCTGACGCAGGGGCCAGCGGGTCGACCGGATCGAACTCGAACGCCAGATCCGGAGACCCCATCAGTGCGAGGAGGGCACTGCTCGCGTCCCGAAACGCCAGGTCCGCCGAAAACACATCCTCGACGAATCGGAGACGCTCGACCTGCAGACGTCGCGGTTCGGTCCCGGAGATCTCGCCCGCCTGAAACCGCGCGCGACTGAGCGTGATTAGATTGTCGATCTCGCCAAGCGTGGTTCCTGCCACCTCTCGGTCGGCCTTGGCCAGCCTTGCTTGTAGATAGGCCCGCCGGACATCAAGCCGAAGACGTCGGCGGGCATCCTCGTACGAAGCCGACGCGGCCGTGACGCCTTGCTGCGCCACGTCAAGTCGCAGCCGGCGTCGGCCCGCCGTTTCGATCTCCTGATCGCCGCGGATCACGTACTCGTGCTGATCGACGGACAGTTGCCGAAACGGATAGTCCCCGACGGAGTCGAACGTGACGGCCGGCACGGGACGACGAGCAGCGGTGAGACGATCTCCCTCTGCCATTCGAATACCCGCTCGAACAGCCGCCAGGGACGGATTGTGTTGCTCCGCCAGACGAAGTGCCTCGTCCAGCGTCAACGTCTTGGGAACCACGGGGCGTTCCCCCGCGGGAGGCACCGGCGGTAAAACCTCCTGCGCGGATGAAGCACGAGTGACGAAGCACATGGCGCAGAGCACGAGCACGAGAGTGCGGATTGGCATAGCCCTACCCGGGCGTGTGCAAGCGCGCGACGGCCTACACGGACGCTCAGAAGCGGTTTATGGATGAGAGAAGGGCGGAGACGCACATTCGCACACGCACGCTTCGCGCACGCGCGTGTGTGTCGAACGTCGTCTGCCTAGGTGCGTGGAGGGTGGTACAGGGGGTCGCCGTCGAGACGGGGAGCTTGCTCGACCAGCGCGGAGACGTTAGTCGTGACGGCTGACACCCCAAGGGGCCGCGTTGCCGGCTTCACATCGACGCAGTGCGAGCAACAGAAGCAGTCGTCGACGTGAGACGGTTGCGCATCGGGCGCGGCGTCCGAGGACGGCGCGACAGCCTGCCCCGCCACCGAAACCGTGCGCAATTCATCCTCCAAGGCGCAGAGGCTCGGCACCGCAAGGTCGATCGCCGTCCACGCGAGCAGGAGGCACGCGAGGAGGCGCGAGAGCGTGAGGCGCGGGTGGGGCCGCATCGCTTCGAGTATATACATCCGGGTTTGACCTCCCGAGTTCAGCGGCCTGCCTCCAAGCCATTCGGTAGTTGACTTTGATGGGCCAACTTCATATTTTGAGTGCTCAAAATATGAAGCCGCCAAGCTCCAAAACGCCGTCAGCGCGAAAGGTCCTGGCCATGCTGTGGGCCGTCCTGCTGCTCCCAACCGCCGCACTTGCGCAGCAGCCGTCCCCCACTGGTGACGCGGGCTATCCGAACACCGGGCCCATCTCCGGCTACATGGACTTTCACTTCAACAAGGCCCACGGTGAGGACGGCATCCTCGACTTCCATCGCTTCATACTGCTGCTCAACCATTCGTTCTCCCCACGTCTTCGTTTCGTCGGCGAACTTGAGATCGAACACGCCCTTGTCGAGGGCCTGGAAGAAGCGGGCGAGCTGGAACTGGAACAGGCATACGTCGACTTCCTCCTCTCGCGACGCGTGAACATGCGTGCGGGCATGCTGCTCATGCCGGTCGGCATCATCAATGAGCGCCACGAACCGCCGGTGTTCAACGGCGTCGAACGCCCCTTTGTCGACACGTTCATCGTGCCCAGCACGTGGTTCGATGTCGGCGCCGGCATTCACGGGGATCTCGGTCGCGGCTTCAGATACCGTGCCTACGCCGTGGCGCCGCTGGACGCGCTCGAGTTCAGTGCGGAGGAAGGCCTACGTAACGGTCGCCAGAAGGGCTCGCGTTCGAACGTCAGGAACCTGGCGGTCACGGCTCGCACGGAATATCTGGGTATCCGTCGGCTCGCCCTTGGAATCAGCATGTGGTCGGGAGAATCGAGTTTCAACGCGCCACGCCTCGCCACGACCGTGCGCCTGTGGGAAGCCGATGCGCGCTATCGCCGCGACCGCCTCGAACTGCGCGGGCAGTTCGCGCAGGTCTATGTCGGCAACGCGGGTCGGCTCAACGAAGCACAAGGGCGCGCCGTGGGCGTGTCGCCCAACGTGGCCGAGCAGATGCGCGGATTCTACGGAGAGGCCGCCTATCGCGTCTGGAACGCAGGAGCGCCGCGCGACCTCGTGGCCTTCGCGCGCTACGAGAACTTCGACACCCAGTACCGCATGCCGGCGGGGTTCTTGCCGCTCAAGGAATTCGATCGGGACGCATGGGTGATCGGGACCACGTATTACCCGGATCCGGACATCGCGATCAAAGCCGACTACACGAGGCTACGCAACCAGAGTGGCCTGTTCCCGACGCGCCATCTGGTGAACGTCGGCCTCGGCTGGTGGTTCTAGGAGCGATTGTGACCAACCGACCCATTGCCATTGCCGCCGTGCTCTGCGCGCTGCTCGCGGCCGCCGGGCCGGGCGCCGCCCGTCAGACCGCGCCTCGCATCATCGAGATCACCGCCGAACGGTTTGAGTTCTGGCCATCGGAGATCAACGTGGCCGTCGGGGAAGCCGTCGAGCTGCGGATTCGAAGTGACGACACGACC
>CANIAI010000024.1 GCA_947465275.1 Acidobacteriota bacterium
CGACGGGCAGGTCGACCGTGACGTCGTCGTGGTGCTGGGGCATCTCACGCTCGGGAGCGGTGCGGTGGTCGATCGCTCCGTCTCGTCGATCGCCGGGAGTGTCACCGTGCGCGAGGGCGCGATTGTCCGCCGCGACCTGGTCGTCGTGGCGGGCCAGCTCGATGCCCCCGCGGGCTTCAAGCCCGGTGGCGAGCACGTGACGATCACGCCGGGGCCCCTCGGGCACATCGAGGCGGTCGTCCCCTTCCTGACCCGCGGCCTGCTCATCGGCCGCGTGATCATCCCGGACCTGCGCTGGATGTGGTTCGTCCTCGGCGTGCTGTTCCTGGTGTACGCGGCCGTGAACCTGCTGGCGGATGCGCCGGTCCGCGCGACCACGGCGGCGATCGAGGAGCGTGGTCTCACCGCCTTCGGGGCCGGCCTGCTGACGTTGCTGCTCCTGGGACCGGTGGCCGTGCTGCTGGCCATCTCGGTCGTCGGCATCCTGGTCATTCCCGTGGCGCTGCTCGCGCTCGTCGCGGCCGTGGTCGTCGGGAAGGTCGCCACGCACCGGTGGCTCGGCGGCCGCATCCTGCGCGACCGGGTGCTCGAGACGCCGCTGCGGGCCTTCCTCGCGTTCGTCATCGGATTCGCGCTGCTGGTGGTGGCCTACATGAGCCCCGTGCTCGGCATCATCGCCTGGGCGCTGACCGGCGTCCTGGGGCTCGGCGGCGCCGTGCTCGCTTTGATGACGGCCTGGCGGCGCGAGCATCCGCCCGCCCCGCGTCCCGCCGGCCCGCCGGCGTACCCGACGACGCACCAGACCGGCTATGCGCCGTCGTATCCGCCGCCCGCGCCGCCGACGATGAGCGCCACACCCGCCGATGCCGCGGATGCCGCGTACGCCACGGCTGTGCCGCCGGTGCCACCGATGCCGCCCATCACGTCAGCCACGGCGCCAGCCAGCGCGACGGCTGCCTCAAGCGGCTTCGCGGTGCCCGCGATGGCCGGTCCGGCCATTCCGGCGGTCGATCTCACGCTCTTCCCGAGGGCCGGTTTCGGCGAACGGCTCGGCGCGCTCGTCCTCGACGTGATTCTCGTGTCGTTCATCGCGAGCAGCCTCACGCCGTTCAGCCACGGCCGATTCACGATCCTCGCGCTGCTGGCCTATCACGTGGCCTTCTGGACCTGGAAACAGACGACGGTGGGCGGCATCATCTGCCACCTGCGGCTCGTGCGTGTCGACGGGTTCCCGCTGTCAGCCGCCGATGCGTTCGTCCGCGGCTTCGCGGGCATCTTCTCGATGCTGGTGGTCGGACTCGGCTTCCTCTGGGTGCTGCGCGATCCGGAGCGGCAGTCGTGGCACGACAAGATCGCGGGCACCTACGTGGTGCGCGTGCCGCGCACGTTCAGGCACTGAGACCCGGCAGATCCGGGGCCCGGGCTGCGACGAGCGGGGCGCTCAGCGGAGGCGCGTCGCGAGGAGATCGATGGGCCGTCCGGCCTGGCGCAGGCTCGCCACGAGTGCCGGGATCGTCGCGGTCGTGACGGGCACCAGGCGCGTGTGGGAGGCGCCGAGCAGGGCGAACCCCTCGGCGAGCAGCGTGCGGGGGAGCGCCTCGGGATCGACGCCCGCTTTCTCCTGCAGCAGCGGGTGCCATTCCACCACCAGGCCGATGCGCGGCGAGCGCAGCAGCCGCGGCATCCCGGCGAGGACGTCGAGCTCCGCGCCTTCCACGTCGATCTTGACGACATCGGCGTCGCCCGGGACCAGGTCGTCGAGCGGCTCGACCGGCACACGCACGACACCCGTCACCTCGGCGTAGATGCTCTCGGCGTAGAAGCTGTTGACGGCGCTCACATCGCCCCGCAGGAAGAACTCCCGCGTCTCGCGTGTCCGGCCGGCGGCGAGTGCGGCGACCTGCACGTTCCCGAGCTGGTTCATCGCGACGTTCCGCCGCAGCACGTCGAGGTTGTCGCCCGCGGGTTCCACGGCGATCACCTGCCCCGTCGGGCCGACCCGGGTGGCCGCGTAGACGGTGTTCACGCCGATGTTGGCGCCCACGTCGACGACCGTCTGGCCCGGGCGGAGGAGCCGGTCGAGCAGCCGGTGAATCCGCCGGTTGCCGAGGACGGTCGAGACGCGGATGGGCAGCGGCCCTGGGATGTGCAGCCGGCTTCCGGCAAGCGAGACGTCGTTGCCGGCCAGTGACTGCACGAATGGGAGGGCGTAGGTCAGCAGCGACACCGACCGGCCCCGTGTTTGCTATTTGTTCGCTGCATGAAGAGCCATGATACGCCGGACCAGCGTGACGATCGGCCGGGCCTCGTCCGGGATCCCGACGAGTGGAAGACCGGTGACGAACCGATGACCGCGGCCCAGCGCTCCTACCTCGAGACGCTGGCCACCGAGACGGGGGAGACGGTCGACCCCGACCTCACCAAGGCCGAGGCGTCGAAACGGATCGACGAGCTCCGGCGCCGTTCACCGCGGCTCGATGAGGACGACCCCGGGCAGTAATCCCCAGGATTGGCTGACCGCCGCGGTGCGGCCACGGGATTGTGCGATGATGCCGCCGGTTCGGCCGCCGGACCCGCGACTGTGCCAGCATTCGGGCACCGGCCGTACGGTTGCGCGTGGCACGTGTCGTGGATACCGGTGCGTGACGCGCCATGTCGAGATCCCGGATCGGGCTCATCGTGCTGCTCGCGACGCTCGGGATAGCGTCGTTCATCCAGGCCCAGTCGGCCGGCGAGCGCGTGCTGCGCCCGGCCCACGTGCCGACACATGGTGGGACCAGCACGGCGAGCTTCCGCTTCTGCCGCGTGCAGTTCCGCACGTCACTGGCCGGTGACGGCGCCGGCTGGTACGTCGACTTCCCCCGCGCGGACATCAACCTCTCGCTGCGCCTCGCGCAGCTGACCCGCACCGGGGTCGACTGGGAGAACGAAGGGGGAGACCCGGCGCACGTCGTCATCGGCCTCACCGACGATCAGCTCGCCCCATGTCCGTTCATCATGATGAGTGAAGTTGGCGGCGCCGACCTGAGTGATGACGAGGCGGCGGCGCTGGGGCGCTACCTGCGGAAAGGGGGCTTCCTCTGGGCCGACGACTTCTGGGGAAGCCGCGCCTGGCGCTGGTGGTCGACACAACTCGCCCGGGTGCTGCCGCCCTCGGAGTTTCCGATCGTCGACCTGCCGGCGGACCACCCGCTCTACCACACGCTGTTCGACGTCCCGGACGTGCCGCAGATTCCGAACATCGGGCTCTGGGAATCGAGTCACGTGACGTCGGAGCGGGGCGCCGACAGCCCCGTCGCGAAACCGCGGGCGATTCTCGACCGATCGGGCCGCGTGATGGTCTTCATGACCGGCGACACCGACTTCGGCGACGCCTTCGAGCGCGAGAGCGAGAGTCCCGACTACTTCGCGCGCTTCTCGGTGCCGGCCTACCAGATCGGGGTCAACGTCATCCTCTACGCGCTGACCCACTGACGCCGCCGGGCGTCAGGCCCGGGCCGGCTGCGACGCCGCGACGCGGACGGCCGCGGCGACGGCCTCCTGGTCGGCTCGACGCTCCCCGATCTGCTGCCGCCACATCGCGTAGTAGAGCCCCTTCTGGTCCAGCAGCGCGTCGTGCGGACCCGCCTCGACGACCCGTCCCCGCTCCAGTACGAAGATGCGGTCCGCGTGCATCACGGTCGAGAGCCGGTGCGCGATGAGAATGGTCATCACGTCCTGACGTGACGTCACCTCGCGAATGGTGTCGCTGATTTCGTCCTCGGTGAGTGAGTCGAGCGACGAGGTGGCCTCGTCGAAGATCAGCAGGTGCGGCTGGCGCAGCAGTGCACGGGCGATCGACAGTCGCTGCTTCTCGCCGCCGGACACCTTCACCCCGCCCTCGCCGATCACCGTGTCGAGGCCGCGCTCCGCGCGGGACAGCAGGCTGTCGCATGCCGCCTTCCGGAGGACGTCGAGGCACTGCGCATCGGTCGCGGCCGGGTTCACGAAGAGCAGGTTCTCGCGAATGGTTCCCGAGAAGAGCTGGGTGTCCTGCGTCACGAAGCCGATGCGCTCGCGCAGGGCGTCGAGGTCGACGGTCGACGAGGGATGCCCGTTGTAGCGAATCTCGCCGGCCTGTGGACGGTAGAGCCCGACGAGCAGCTTGACGAGCGTCGTCTTCCCGGCGCCGGACGGCCCGACGAACGCGATCGTGTCGCCCCGGTGCAGCTCGAACGCGATGTCGACCAGCGCCGGCGAACTGGCGGACTGGTGCCGAAAGCCGACCCCCTCGAACGCCAGCCGATCGAGCACCGGCACCGGCACCGGGTTCTCCGGACGCGGCTCCTTGGGAATCGCGAGGATCGCCTGGAAATTGCCCAGCGACACCTCGGCCTCACGGTACACGTTGATGACGTTCCCGAGTTCCTGCAGCGGCCCGAAGATGAAGAACGAATACATCCAGAGCGAGAAGAACTGCCCGACCGTGATCGTCCGCACGAAGATCAGGTAGAGCAACAGGAACATGATGCCTGTGCGCAGCAGGTTCACCGCCGTCCCCTGGATGAAGCTGAGGCTGCGGATATAGCGCACCTTCTTCAGTTCCAGCAGCAGGATCTTGCCGGTGGTCGCGTTCAGTCGTGCGATCTCCTGCGACGCGAGGCCGAGGCTCTTCACGAGTTCGATGTTGCGAAGCGACTCGGTCGTGGCGCCGGCAAGCGCGGTGGTCTCGGCCACGATCACCTTCTGGATGACCTTGATCTTGCGGCTCAGGACCGAGCTCAGGATGCCGAGCAGCGGAATGGTGAGGAAGTAGGCCGGGGCGATGACCCAGTGGACGCTGAACGCGTACACGACGACGAAGATGATCCCGACGAGCGACGTGAAGAGGACGTTGATGGCGGCCTGAATCAGCTTCTCGACATCGGTGCGCACCTTCTGGAGCTTGCCGAGCGTCTCGCCGCTCCGCTGGTCCTCGAAGACCGAGTAGGGCAGTTCCAGCGAGTGCCGGATCCCGTCGGAATAGATGCGGGCCCCGAGCCGCTGCGTGATCACGTTGATGAAGTAGTCCTGGAAGTTCTTCGCGACGCGCGAGACGAACGCCACGCCGACGGCGGCCGCAAGCAGGACGCTCACGCCCCGGAAGAACTCGCCGGTCGAATAATCCTGGAAGCGCGTGGCGTACTCGTCGATGACGTGCCGGAAGATCAGCGGGTCGAGCAGCGAGAAGATCTGGTTGACGGCGGCGAGGACGAGGGCCAGGGCGACGAGACGCCAGTATTCCCTGAGGTACGCGAACAGGAGGGTCATGAATGGGTGGGACTCCAGCGGCAGCATAGCCGACCGGCGCGTGCGGCGCACGCCGCGGATGACAGCACGGCCGTGACAGTGACCTGCGGCGAGGACAGCGTCCGCGGCGGCCAGGCTCCGCACCGGCGGAAATGTTCGACATTCCGGCCGATTCCCAGGTCATTCGCGCGGCGGTCGCACTGGCATCGACCCTGCTCTACGGGGAGCAGCGAGTTATCAAAGGGGTCCGCCATGCAGATCAGACACGTCGCCGTCCTCTTCGCCCTCTCCACTGCGCTGCCGGTCGCCCTGTTCGCGGGTCCGCGTGACGGGCAGGGCATTTCCCCGGGGCAGCTCCCGCCAGCGGGCCTGTGCCGCGTCTGGTACGAGGGCGTGCCGCCGGGGCGGCAGCCCGCGCCGACCGACTGCGATCGCGCGGAGGCGGTCGCGTCGCGGACACGTGATGCGCGTGTCATCTACGGTGAGTCGCGCGGCCGGGACCGTAACGACCGGTGGGACGATCGCCGGGGTGATCGTGACGATCGCTGGGGCGACCGGGATGCGCGGGGACGTGACCGCGACGGCCGGTACGACAGGCGCGACGACCGACGCGGCGGCTACGGCGCGCACGACATCGCCTACAACGCCGGCTTCCAGGACGGCGTGGAACAGGGGCGCAAGGACGGCCGAGGGAGCGCGCGCTTCGACCCGAACCGGCACGGACGGTATCGGTCCGCCGACCATGGGTACGACCGCCGCTACGGATCGCGCGATGCCTACCGCGCCGCGTATCGGGACGGCTTCGAGCGCGGGTACGCGACCGCCTTCCGCCAGGCGCGTGGGGACGGCCGCGGACGTGACACCCGCGGCAGTGTCATCCGCCGCTGGCCCTGGTAGGCGATCAGCGCCGCCGCTGGTGCGCGGTCTCCAGGTCGGGTAACCAGAAGCCGAGAACGCCGATGGCCGGCAGGAACGCGCACAGGCGATACACGAAGGCGATGCTCGTGGCATCCGCGAGATGCCCGAGCACCGCCGCCCCGATGCCCGCGATGCCGAACGCCACGCCGAAGAAGAGTCCCGCAATCATCCCCACCCGACCCGGCATCAGCTCCTGTGCGTAGACGACGATCGCGGGAAAGGCCGACGCCAGCACCGCGCCGATGATCACGGTGAGGATGCGCGTCCAGAACAGGTCGGCCCACGGCAGCGCCAGCGTGAACGGCAGGATGCCCAGGATCGACCAGAGGATCACGCGCCGGCGTCCCAGCCGATCGCCGACCGGCCCGCCGAAGAAGGTTCCCGCGGCGACGCCGCCGAGGAACAGGAACAGGTGGAGCTGCGCCGCCTGCACGCTCAGGCCGAACCGGCTGATCAGGTAGAACGTGTAGTAGCTCGTGAGGCTTGCCAGGTAGACGTACTTGGAGAAGATCAGCCCGAGCAGGAGCGCGAGCGCTTTCCAGACCTCGCGCGTGGTCACCGCCTCGTGGTGCACGCGGCCGGCGCCTCGCCCGGGGCGCTCGGCGAGGTGCGCGCGGTACCAGCCGCCCACGCGCCAGAGCATCGTGATCCCGACCAGCGCGGCGATCGAGAACCAGCCGATGCTGCCCTGGCCGTGCGGCAGCACCACGAACGCCGCGAGCAGCGGACCGAGCGACGAGCCGGCATTCCCACCCACCTGGAAGACCGACTGCGCGAATCCATGACGTCCGCCGGAGGCGAGCCGTGTGATGCGCGACGACTCGGGATGGAAGATGGCTGAGCCGAGTCCGATGAGGGCCGCGGCGACGAGCACCACGCCGAAGTGCGTGGCCACCGCCAGCAGGAGCAGCCCGGCGAGCGTGGAGGCCATCCCGGCCGCGAGCGAGTACGGCTTCGGGTGCTTGTCGGTGTAGAGGCCGACCAGCGGCTGCAGCAGCGAGGCGGTGATCTGGTTGGTGAGGGTGATCAGGCCGATCTGCCCGAAGTCGAGCCCGAAGTCGCCCTTCAGGATCGGGTAGATCGCGGGCAGCAGCGACTGCATCATGTCGTTGAGCAGGTGACAGATGCTGAGCGTGCCGAGCACGCCCATCGCGATCGCGGGCGCCGCCGGCGTCGCGGCTGGTGTTGCCGCGGATCGAGGCGAGACCGTCGGCGCGTGTGCGCCGACGATCTCCGGAGGAGGCGTGGTCAGACGCGCACCTTCCGCGGGTGCTGCGAGTTGTCCTCGAGGAAGGTCTTCTTGTTCGCGAGGTCTTCGGCGGTCGGCTGCACGCGGCCGGCCGTGTCGGTGACGCGTGAGACAAGCGTGTGCTCGCCCGGCGTGGCGCCCTTCCAGTCGAACGTGAAGAGCTTCCAGCCGTACTTCGCACGCGTGGACGGATCCAGCGTCGCGGGCTGCCACGCGCCGCCGTCCACCTGCACCTCGACCGAGCGAATCGGCGTGCCGTCGTTCAGCACCACGCCAAGCACCGTGGTCCGTGTCCCGGCCTGGGACACGCGCGCGATGAACGACTTCAGCTGCATCCGCGTGATGGCGGCTTCCTTCCAGTGCAGCTCCCCGTTGATCGTCTCACCCTTGAGGCTTCGGTACCAGCGCGCCTGGAACTTCCCGAGGTACTCCTCCTCCTGGGCGTGGATCTCGGACAGCCACTTCACGTTTGCCACGCCGTAGTAGCCGGGCACGACGAGGCGGAGCGGTGCCCCCTGGTGCTTCGTGAGCGGCTGCCCGTTCATGGCCCAGACCACGAGCGGTTCGCCCGAAAGGGCGATGTCCTTCGGGAGGCTGCGGCCGAACTGCTGGTCGACGGTGAACTTCTGGGTGCGGAACTCGACCTCTTCCTCGCCCTTGTCGGCACCGAAGAAGACGAACTCGCGCGTCTCGGCCTTCACGCCGGCGCGGTCGAGCACCGCCTTGAGCGGCACACCCGTCCAACGCCCGTTACCGGAAAGCCCCTGCAGCGGCCGCCGGTTACCCGAGCACTCGAACCCCGCCTCGAGTTCGGTCGACCCGAGCCGCTTGATCTCGTCGAGCGACAGCGAGAGCGGACGATTCACCAGTCCCGACACCTTCAGGCGGAACGCGGCGGCGTCGACGGTGGGGTGCCCGTAGTGCTGCGTGGTGAAGAAACGCTCGGGCGCGGTGAGGGGACCGTTGATCGTCCGGACGTCGAGGAGCCGACGGTCGGGACCTGGCTCGAAGTTCACGTTGTCAGGAATGTCGGTGAACGGCACCAGCGTCTCGCCCTGGGCGAGGGCCGGGAGAATCCACTCCGGCACGCCGAAGGCGGCCAGACCAGTCAGGGCAAGGGTGCTCTTCAGCAGGTCGCGTCGCTTCGGGATCATCTGCAGCCTCCGCTGCCGGCGGATGCCGACAGGCTCCCTATTCTCGCTCAACTCCGCCGCCCGGCGGTGATCGTGTAGAACCGTCCGCCCGCATCAGTTGCAAGTCCCGACACGCCGGAGCTCGCCGTCGAGCCGCCGGTGCGTATGGCCGGCATACAAGCGCCGACTCGTGTGGCCTCTGCCTTGCCTGACGGTTGCGGGACCCCATCCGGGTCCGTTCCGCTCGAGTTGCCTGGAGAACGTGATGCCCCGAGGCGTGTGTCTCTGTCTGTGTCTGTGTGTCCTGGCGCTGCTGCTCGCGGCGCGCCCCGCGGCGGCGGCGAACCTGACGGTCTGCGCCAGCGGCTGTCAGTTCAGTTCCGTGCAGGCCGCGGTCGATGCCGCGGCTCCTGGCGATGTCGTGTTACTCCGGGCGGGACAGACGTTCGTGACCAACCTGGTGCTGCGGGCGAAGTCGAGCACGTCGACGTCGTACATCACCATCCGGTCGGACGCGTCGGACAGCAGCCTTCCGGCGGCCGGAACCCGCCTCGTGCCACCGGGCAAGGCCGGGGCGAACGTCGCCGCCGGTGTGCTGGCCCGGCTCGTGGGCCAGACGGGCACCTGGCGGACGACGCCGGTCGTCCGGACGGAGCCCGGCGCCCACCATTACCGGCTGCAGTTCCTCGATCTCGACGGGGCGTCGAGCGACGGCTACGACACGCTGGTAGCGCTTGGCGAGAACAGCGCCACCCAGACGTCGAGCAACGTGCCCCACCACGTCACGCTCGACCGGGTCTACCTGCATGGGCAGGCAGTGAAGGGGATGAAACGCGGGGTCGCGCTGAACAGCCGCGATACCGAGATCCTCAACAGCTACCTGAGCGACTTCAAGAACATCGATGACGCGCAGAGCATCGGTGGATTCAACGGACCGGGCCCGTTCCGGATCGTCAACAACCACCTCGAGGCCTCCGGCGAGAACGTCATGTTCGGCGGCTCCGATCCGAAGACGCTGAATCTCGTGCCGAGCGACATCGAGATTCGGGCGAACCGCATCGTGAAGTCGCTCACCTGGCAGGACCCGGTGCTGGCGACACCCCCGCGGCCGACGGCCAGCGCCGGCAGCGGCGGCAGCCTCGCCGCGGGCACCCACTACTTCAAGGTCGTCGCCGTGCTCTCGTCGGCCGGCACCGACGTCCTGTCGGCCGCGTCGCCGGAAACAGCGGTGACCGTCGGTGGCTCGGGCGCGGTCAGCCTGTCGTGGACGGCGGTCGCGAATGCGTCGTGGTATCGCGTGTATCGGGGGACCTCCGCCGGCGGGCAGTCTCGCTACGTCACCGTGACCGGCCGCACGCTCACCTACACGGGAGCGGGCGAGACATCGGGCGCGCCGCCCTCGAGCGCGATGCGCTGGACGGTGAAGAACCTGCTCGAACTGAAGAACGCCCGGCGCGTCACGATCGACGGCAATCTCTTCGAATATCACTGGCAGGCGGCCCAGGTCGGGTACGCCATCGTCTTCACGCCGCGCAACCAGGAGGGCACCGCGCCCTGGAGCGTCGTGCGTGACGTCACCTTCTCGAACAACGTCGTGCGTCACGTCGCGTCGGGCATCAACATCCTCGGGAGCGACTACGAGGCCACCTCGCAGGTCACGACGAACATCCGCGTCCTGAACAACCTGTTCTACGACGTGGACACGACATGGGGGAACGGCGGCCGCTGGATGGTGATCACCCGCTCACCCGTGAACGTCACCATCGACCACAACACGATCCTCCACAGCGGGACGATCATCGACGTCGAGTCGGGGCAGGTCAGCGGTTTCGTGTACCGGAACAACCTGTCGCGTCACAACGGCTACGGCATCATCGGTCGCGACCACGCCGCGGGCACCGACACCCTGAACGCGTATTTTCCCGGCTGGGTCTTCGCGCGCAACGTGCTCGCGGGCGGCACCGCGTCGGCGTATCCGTCCGGGAACGAGTTTCCGTCGGTGAGCACGTTCATGGGGTCGTTCGTCGATGCGGCCGCCGGCGACTACGCGCTGGTCGCCGGCAGTCCCTGGAAGGCGTCAGGGACTGACGGGAAGGACCTCGGCATCGACACCGCGGCGCTCGTGTCGGCCCAGCTCAGCGGGTCGAATCCGTCGCCGAACCTCACCATCTCGGGTTCCGGTGGCGGCTCAGGTGGCGGCACAGGAGGTGCGGTCACGCCTGGCGGTTCAACCACGGTGCTGCCCGCGGGGTGGACGTCGGAGGACATCGGTGCGGTCGCGCTGTCTGGCGCGGCCGGTGAGAGCGCCGGCACCTACACCGTCAGCGGGAACGGCGCCGACATCTGGGGTTCGAGCGACGCCTTTCGCTTCGCCTGGCAGCCGCTGACCGGCGACGGCACCATCGTCGCCCGCATCGCCGCGCTGACCGGGGCTGATGCCTGGACGAAGGCCGGCGTGATGATCCGCGCGAGCACGGCGCCCGGGGCGGCGCATGCGCTCATGCTGGCGTCACGCGGCCGGGGACTCGCGTTCCAGCGCCGCACGACCGCGGGCGGGCAGTCGACGAACACCGCCGGACCGCTGGTGCCGGCGCCGGTATGGCTGCGGCTCTCACGGGCTGGCAGCCTGATCACCGCATCCTGGTCGGCTGACGGGCTCAGCTGGACGACGCTGGGGCAGGAGGCGATCGCCCTGCCGTCCACGGTGCTGGTCGGACTCGCCGTCACGAGCCACGACACGACGACGCTCGCGACCGGGACCTTCGACCGGGTGTCGATCAGCAGTGGCGCGGGCCTGCCGTCGGGCTGGTCCGCGAGCGACGTGGGATCTGTCGGAGTGGCGGGTGTCGCGACCGCCAGCGGCGGCAGCTTCACGGTGCGAGGCGCGGGCGCTGACATCTGGGGCAATCAGGACGCCTTCGCCTACGTCTGGCGAACGCTGGCCGGCGACGGGCGGATTACCGCACGCGTGGCGTCCCTCTCGGGAACGGATGACTGGACGAAGGCGGGCGTGATGGTGCGGCAGACGCTTGACCCGGGCTCCGCCCATGGTCTGGCGCTCGTCTCGGTGGGGAAGGGGCTCGCCTTCCAGCGGCGCACGATTACGGGCGGCAGCTCGACCCATTCGGGACTGGCGGGCACGGCACCCGAGTGGGTGCGGCTCTCGCGAACCGGTACAACCGTCACGGCGGCGGTGTCATCCGACGGTGTCACCTGGCGCACGGTGGGCAGCGACACGGTGTCACTGACGGGGGCCATCTCTGTGGGACTTGCCGTCACCAGTCACGATACGACGCGGCTCGCGACCGCCACCTTCGACAACGTGACGGTGAGTACGACGCCGTGACGCGGCCGGCGACCCGTCACCACCCGGCCAGAGTGGCGATGGCATCACGCTCGCAGTGCAGGGGCGAGGTCATCGATTCCCGCCCCATCTGGAGCTTCGGCATGCCACTGTCAGCAACACGGTTCCTTCCCGCGCTCTGCCTCGCCGCCCTGCTGGGCAGCGCGCTACCCGCCTCGGCGCTCGAGCGCATCTGCGATGTCGCGCACGAGGACTGCCGGGCGCCGCTGATCGACCTCATCAACAGGGAAACGGTCGGGATCGACGTGTCCTTCTGGTTCATGGAGGACACCCGCTACTCGCAGGCGATCCTCAACCGCTGGAACGCCGGCGTGCCCGTGCGGGTCCTGATGGACACCCAGGCCAACGCCGACTACCCGGGCAATGTCACGGTGCTGAACCAGCTCCGCACGGCGGGCATTCCGATGCGGGAGAAGACGTCACCGGAAGGGATCCTCCACTGGAAGCTGATGCTCTTCGTGGGGCAGAACACGGTCGAGTTCAGCGGGGCCAACTACAGCTCGGAAGCGTTCGTCCCGATCACGCCCTACGCGAACTACGTCGACGAGGTCATCTATTTCACCGACCGTCCTGAGATCGTCAACAGCTTCAAGACGCGCTATGACGACGCGTGGACCGATACCGTCAAGTTCACCGACTACGCGAACGTCGTGGGGACGCCGGCGCGGAAGTACCCGACGTACCCGATCGACCCGTCGTTGAACTTCGTGCCGTGGCAGAGCTTCGCGAACCGGTC
>CANIAI010000025.1 GCA_947465275.1 Acidobacteriota bacterium
GATGAGGCTCGGGGTGCTCGCGCCAGGGCTCCAGCCCAGACGGAGCACGGTGATCTGCACGTCCTTCCGGCCGAAGGCGAGCGCCTCGGTGCAGCTCCACACGTAGAGGTCGAGCTCGCGCCCTTTCACCGCCGGGCCGGTGTCCATAACGGTGTACACCCCGTTGTATTTCTCCTGGTCCGTGGTGACGGTCACGACGCTCCCGACCGGCAGCAGCGACGGGTCGGCGGCCGCGATGCCCGAACGGGCCGCGACGCCAGAGGCGGTCGTGTCTCCCTTGCAGTACGCGGTGGCGCTGAACTGCACGCGCGAGCCTGGCTGCGGCGCCGTCGGGTCGACCGGCTGCTGCGCCTGCCACGGCCAGACGGCATCGTTCGAGGTGACTTCGTAGAAGTACACGAAGACCCCGACGGCCAGGACGGTGGCCAGCAGCTTCTGCCAGAGCAGGCGAGAGAGGACCAGTCGCATCTGTGTATGGGTCGCGAGCCGTGTCGTGCGGCGTTCGAGTTACCGGAAGTGCTCGAAACCCCCAGGCATCGGACGTGCGTCGCCGTCGACCAGCAGGCGCAGGCCGCGATCCTTCGTGACCTGCCCGATCCTGGTAATCGGCAGGTCACCCAGAAGGCGTTGGACTCCGCGGAGCCGCCCCCGTGCGCGCGGCGACGCCGTGAACAGCAGTTCGTAGTCGTCGCCGCCGTCCAGCGCGAGTTCCAGCCAGCCGCGGGCATCGCTCGCCCCCGACTGGGACTGGAGCGCTGCCCAGGTGCGCACTTCCTCACGTACCGGGAGCAGGCCCGCGTCGATCGTCATGCCGGCGCCGGATGCCTCCGCGAGGCGGCGCAGGCCGTCGCCGAGGCCATCGCTGAGGTCGATGCAGGCCGACGCGGCCTTGTTTCGGGAGAGGAGGTGGCCGGCCCGTGTGCGCGCCTCGGGCCGCCGGTAGCGCACCTCGGCCACGGGCGCCCGTCGGGCACCCGCGTCCTCGCGCGACCGGCGGAGCGACGCCAGCCCGGTCGCCCCGTCGCCGAGCGTCCCGGTCACGTAGACATCGTCGCCCGCGCGCGCGCCTGAGCGGCGCAGCACCCGGCGCGGGTGGACGGCACCGACGGCCGTCACGTCGATGACGAGCGTGCCGGGTGACCGCGTCACGTTGCCGCCGGCCACGGCCACGCCCTCGCTCGCCGCCAGCCTGAGTATGCCGTCGAGGAACCGGTCCACGAACTCGATGGTGGTGGAGGACGGGAGGACCAGCGACAGGAGCGCGCAGCGTGGACGCGCGCCCATGGCCGCGAGGTCGCTGAGGTTGACCGCGAGCGCCCTGTGGCCGACGTCCTCCGGCGACATCAGGCGAAGGTCGAAGTGCACGCCATCGACGAGGGCGTCGGTCGTCAGTACGTCCGCCGTTCTCGGCTCGGGTGTCACCACGGCGGCGTCGTCGCCGGGGCCGACCAGCACCCACGGGCGGCTGCCGAGCTTCGCGGTGATGCGTTCGACGAGCGCACGCTCCCCGAGATCGAGGACAGTCCGGGTGTCCGGGGCTGCCGGTGGCTGGGGCATCGTGTGGTCTGGATCCGCGCCGTCCGACCGGCCCGCACCATTCAGTGGTGCCAGGCTGGAGGAAAGGGAAGTGGAGAACGAACCCGGTCCGCCGGGCGGGGGCAGCGGTGGTCGGGTGTAACGCCCCCGCTTTGCCGTGTGGGGAGGTCGTATGAACCTGCGGAAGCAGGTGGAGCCGCTGTTATCGGCCGCGCTTCAGGCTTCCTCGGAACAGAGGCATGCACAACACGCGGCCCCGCGACTCGCTTGGTAAAGCATTGGCTCAGACGAGCCTCCGAAAACCATCACGAGCAAAGCAGGCGCAGTCGGATCTTAGCGCCTGCCCGGGGGAGGGTCAAGGCGGGGAGGGGCCTACTCGGACAGGATCTGATCGACCAGCCGTTCGAGGCGGAGGGCCCGTTCGCTGAGCTCGCCGCTGGTGCTGGTCTGTGACTGGCGGGCGCGGAAGCATTCGTCCGCGATGTTGAGGGCAACGAGCACGGCCAGGCCGAGCAGGTCGCTCGCGGGCGCCGCATCGGCGGCGGCCCGCATCTTCTGGTCGACGTACGCGGCGAGCTCGTGGACGTACTGCTCGTCGAGGTTGCTGCGAATGGGGTACTTCTGCCCCGCGATCTCGACGGTGACGACGCTGCTCATCGGATGCGTCAGCTGTTCGGACGTGGACTAGAGCCCCTCGAGCTGCTGGAGCATCTCGCCGACCCGCGTACGGATCAGGTCGCGCTCGTCGCGCAGCGCGGAGAGCTCGCCGCTCGCGTCCTCGGCCTCGGCGAGGCGAGCCCGCATCGCGTCGAGTTCCGCGGTCAGGCGCGCGTTGTCTTCGAGGGCCTTCGCCTGTTCAGCGCGCAGCCGGGTGATCGTGCCCACGAGGAGCGTGACCTTTTCCTCGAGCCGATCGATCGGCTCGAAATCAACCGTACGCGCTACTGCCGTCTTTGCCATGCCGTTCAAACCTCTGCTGGATCTAGTACCTGCGGGACTCGTTCGTGCCTCGTACGGGCCGATCGTAGCATGGTCGCGCGCCGTCGATCAGCGCTGCACGGCGGCGTGCCGGTCGCGCAGCGCGCCGAGCACGGCATCCATGGCCGGTTGCACGTCGGCATCGGTCAGCGTGCGCTCGGCACTGCGGAAGGTCAGGTGGAACGACAGGCTCACCTTGCCCTCCGGAATGCCCTTGCCCTGATACCGATCGAACTCACGCACGCTCTCGAGCAGCGTTGGAGCCGTCGTGCGGACCGTCTCGCGGATGGTGCCGGCGGCGAGGGTGTCGTCGACGAGGATCGACACGTCGCGCACGATCGAGGGGAAGCGCGGCAGCGACTCGACCTGCACGTCGCCGGCGGGCACGAGCGCCTCGGCGGTGTCGAGCGCGATCGTCGTGACGTAGACCGCTTCGTTCGCCGGCACACCGTGACGGTCGGCGATGGTGGGCGAGAGCTGGCCGACGACGCCGACCTCGCGGTCACCGACAATCAGCGCGGCGGCTCGGCCGGGCACGAGCCAGGGACGCGTGACGGTCTCGACGCGCGGTGAGAGCCCGAGTGCCTGGCAGATCACCTCCGCGACGCCCTTCATGTCGAAGAAATCGACGTCACGCGCGCCTCCGCCCCAGTGCTCGGCGGTTGCGGCCCCGGTCCAGGCGCAGGCGATGGTGCGGCGTTCACCCGACGTCCGACCGAACTCCGCGCCGATCTCGAAGAGCCGGATGTCGCGCACCTGGCGACGCCGGTTGTGCGCGACCGCATCGATCAGGCCCGGCAGGGCCGACGGGCGGAGCACCGCAAAGGTTTCCGACAGCGGGTTGGCGATCGGCACGGGGTCGCCCTCTGCCGCAAACGGCGCCGCCGCGGCCTCGCTGATGAATCCGAAGGTCACGGCCTCGGAGAACCCGAGCCCCGTCAGGACGTTCCGGAGCTGACGAGCCCGGCGGGCGCGCGGGTCGAAGCCGGCCGAGGCGATTGACACCGGGGGAAACGCCACCGGGAGGTTGTCGAGTCCGTAGTGGCGCGCAACCTCCTCGATCAGGTCGATCTCACGCACCACGTCGACCCGTCGCGTCGGCACCGTCACGTCCCAGCCGTCCTCCGCGTCGCGCAGGGCGAAGCCCAGGCTGTCAAGGATGCGGCGGACGTCGCTGTCGTGGAGCTCCGCGCCAAGCACGCCCGCCACGCGTGAGCGACGCAGACGCAGGGAGGTCGGCTCGACGCGCGTCGGGTAGCAGTCGACCACGGTGCCGCGGGCACGGCCGGCACCGGTCATTTCGAGCAGCGCGCAGGCACGCTCCATCGCGGTGACCGGCAGCCTCGGGTCGCACCCGCGCTCGAAGCGCATGCTGGCTTCCGTCTTCAGGCCGAGCTTCTTGCTCGTGCGGCGCACCGAGAGCGGGTGGAAGTAGGCGCTCTCGAGCAGGATGGTCGTGGTGCCCGCGTGCACCTCGGATGCCGCGCCGCCCATGACGCCGGCCACCGCGACCGGCTGCGTGGCGTCCGCGATGACCAGCATGCCGGCGGTGAGCTCGCGGTCCTGGCCATCGAGTGTCACGAGCCGCTCGCCCGCGCGGGCCTGTCGCACGACGATGCGTCCGCCCGACAGCCGCGAGAGGTCGAAGGCGTGCATCGGCTGCCCGAGTTCGAGCAGGACGTAGTTCGTGACGTCGACGATGTTGCTGATCGGGCGGACACCAGCGGCGGCGAGGCGCTCCTGCATCCAGGCAGGGGACGGACCAACCGTCACGTCGGCGAGCGCGCCGGCGTACCGCGGGCAGAGATCGGGCGACTCGATGGTGATCGAGACGTCGTCCTCACCGCCAGGCTGGAGTGACGCGAGCGAGAGCGACGGCTTCGCCGTCGGATCGACAGGGGAGGATGTGTCCCGGCCGCGCACGGCGGGGCGGCGCACCTGCAGGCCGTAGGCGGTGGCGATTTCCCGTGCCATGCCGACGACCGACATGCAGTCCGGGCGGTTCGCGGTGATCTCGAAGTCGATCACCGCATCGCCATCGCCGGCCGGCTCGATGCCTTCCACGGCAAAGCCGCGGACCGACATCGTCCGCGCAATGTCCTCGGGGGTGCCGGGGACGTCGACGTACTCACGAAGCCAGGAGACGAGTATCTTCACCGCGCGCCTTCAGATGGGGAACTGGCTCAGGAATCGGAGGTCGTTCTCGTAGAACAGCCGGATGTCATCGACGCCGTACTTCAGCATCGCGAGACGCTCGATCCCGACGCCGAACGCGAACCCGGTCACCTCTTCGGGGTCATAGCCGACCGCCTCGAATACGGCCGGATGCACCATGCCGCTGCCGAGAATCTCGATCCAGCCCGTGTGCTTGCAGGTCGGGCAGCCACTGCCCTTGCAGTTGCCGCACGAGATGTCGATCTCGGCGCTCGGCTCGGTGTAGGGGAAGAAGCTGGGACGGAGTCGGATGCGCACGTCCCCGAAGATCTCCGTCAGCAACGCCTCGAATGTGCCCTTGAGGTGGGCGAGCGTGATGCCGGGGCCGACCACGAGTCCCTCGATCTGCTGGAACATCGGGGTGTGGCTCAGGTCGAGGTTGTCACGACGGTAGACGCGTCCAGGCACGATGATGCGCACCGGCGGACGGAACGTCTTCATGTAGCGAATCTGCATCGCGGACGTGTGCGTCCGGAGCAGTGTCGCGGCACGCACCTGCGCCGCGGGAATGCCCGAGGCGAGTCCGTCGGCGCGGCGCGCGGCTGGCGTGTGCGCCCGGTGCGCGCCCCAGGTGCCGCCGATGATCGGTTCCCCGAGATACAGCGTGTCCTGCATGTCACGCGCGGGGTGATCGGGCGGCATGTTGAGCGCCTCGAAGTTGTGGAAGTCGTCCTCGACCTCCGGCCCCTCGAGAATCTCGTAACCCATGCGCGCGAAGATGTCTTCGACCTGCTGGCGCACGCGCATCAGCGGGTGCACGCGCCCGACGGGCATCGAACGTGCGGGCAGTGTGACGTCGACGGCGCCGGCCGGCGGGCGTGACTGCTCGAGCGCCGCGCGCTTGTCGGCGAGCTGCGTCTCGATTGAGGTCTTGAGTTCGTTGATCAGGGCGCCGAACTCGCGCCGGCTCTCGGGGGGGAGTCCGCCGAGCGCCTTCATCAGCGCGGTGACCGCACCAGACTTCCGGCTGAGGAACTCGTCGGTGACCGCCTTGAGCGACTGATCGGTGGAAGCGTCGGCGAGGCGACGGTCGAACTGCGCCCGCAACGCGTCGACAGCGGAGCGATCGAGCGTGGACTCAGGCATGTGCGCGTGGGAGCGGGAGGCTGGCGGGCGCGTGCCGCGCGAGCCTCCCGCGATGGAACTAGGCGTTGGAGGAGGGGAGGGCCGCCTTGGCCTGCGCGGCAACCGCGGCAAATGCCGCAGCCTGCGTGGCCGCCAGGTCGGCGAGCATCTTCCGATCGAGCGTCACGCCGGCAACCTTCAGCCCGCGAATCAGCTGCGAATAGGTCATGCCGTTCTCGCGCGCGGCAGCGTTGATCCGGATCACCCACAGGCGGCGGAAATCACGCTTCTTGTTCTTGCGGCCGACGTACGCGTACTTCTCCGCGGTGTCGACGGCTTCCTTCGCTGCGCGATACAGCTTGCTCTTGGTCTGGTAGAAGCCCTTCGCACGGGCAAGAAGCTTCTTGCGCTTGGCGCGACGGACTGTTCCTCGCTTGACTCTCGGCATCGTGTCCTCTCGGCTATTGGGTGCGCCTTGCGGCGACTTGGTGCTGACCCAGCGACCTCGGGCCGGTCACTCGACCTGCCCCTGTCCGGGATGGTTCCCGGTTGGCCTCACTGCGGCCTTCAACTGCCGTTTCTACTTGTACGGCAGCATCCGTTCGAGCTTCGGGGCATCGCTGTCCGACACCACACGGGTGCCGCGCATCTGCCGCTTGCTCTTCGTCGTCTTGCTCGTCAGGATGTGGCGCTTGAACGCCGCAGCCCGGACGATCTTGCCGGTGCCGGTCTTCTTGAACCGCTTCGCGGCACCACGGTGGGTCTTCAGTTTGGGCATCGTAATCTCCGGCTAGCTCTGTTCCTCGGCGGCCTCCACGACGGGCGTGGCGGTCGACGGTCCCTCCGCAGGCTTCGGCCTCGGCGCGGTCTTTCGGCCGGCCCGCTGCGAGAGGATGACGTGCATCTGGTTACCTTCCATGCGGGGCATGGTCTCGGCCATCGCGATCTCGCCCAGCTCGGTGATGAGCCGTTCGAGGATCCGGCGGCCAATCTCCGGGTGCGCCATCTCGCGGCCCCGGAAGAAGATCGTCGCCTTGACCTTGTCGCCTTCGGCGAGGAAGCGCTCGATGTGCTTCTTCTTGAAGTCGTAATCGTGTCCGTCCACCTTCGGTCGGAACTTGATTTCCTTGACCTCGATGACGCGCTGGTGCTTCTTGGCCTCGCGGCTGCGCTTCTGCTCCTGGTACTGATACTTGCCGAAGTCCATGATCCGGCACACCGGAGGCACGGCCGTTGGCGAGATCTCGACCAGGTCGAGGCCTTTCTGTCGTGCGATCGTCACTGCCTGCGGCGGGGCCATGATCCCGAGCTGCTGCCCGGTTTCATCGATCACGCGGACTTCGCGGACACGGATGCGCTCGTTGATGCGAACGCGGTCGTCACGACGGGGCGAACGATCGAAAGCGATAGACCCTCCTCGCGGGCGGACTGGCCGCCCGTACTCTGCTCACTTCGGCACACACCAGCTGTCCGGCACCCGGACCGCCGACGTCTCTGATATCGGCCGGACGGTCCGAATCCCTGACGTCCAGGTTTACTGACCGGCCGGTGTCTCCGCACCGCCGGCCTGGGCCGGCAGCGTCTTCCGGGCGATTTCCTCGAGCGCGTCGGTGACGAACTGCGTCACCGGGCGCGAGCCGAGGTCTCCTGCCGCTCGCGCACGCACCGAAACCGTTCCCTCGGCGACCTCGCGGTCGCCCACGACGAGCATGTAGGGAACCTTCTGGAGCTGCGCCTCACGGATCTTATAGCCAATCTTCTCCAGCCGCTCATCGAGTTCGACCCGGAGGCCGGCCGCGGCAAGCTGATCGCGAACGTCGCGGGCGTGGGGAAGGTGCCGATCGGAGATTGGCAGGACCACGGTCTGCACCGGCGAGAGCCACAGTGGCCAGGCACCGGCGTAATGCTCGATCAGGAGGGCGAGGAACCGCTCGAAACTGCCGAAAATCGCCCGGTGAATCACCACCGGCCGATGATGCGTGTTGTCGGCCCCGACGTACTTGAGGTCGAACCGCTGCGGCAGCTGATAGTCGAGCTGGATGGTGGCGCACTGCCACTTCCGGCCGATGGCATCGGTGACGTCGAAGTCGATCTTCGGGCCGTAGAACGCCCCGTCACCCGCGTTGACCGTATAGGCCTGCCCCGCGGCCTCGAGCGCCTGCCGGAGCGACTGCTCGGCGTGCTCCCAGGTGGCGACCTCACCCAGGAACTCCTCGGGGCGCGTGGAGAGCTTCACGCCGAAGGTGAGCCCGAAGTCGGCGTAGACACGCTGGACCAGCCGGAGGAGCTTCTCGACTTCCTCGGCGATCTGCGACTCCATGACGAAGCAGTGCGCGTCATCCTGGCTGAACTGCCGGACCCGCGTGAGTCCGCCGAGCACGCCCGACGCCTCGTTCCGGTGCAGCGGCGTCTGTTCGTGCAGGCGAAGCGGCAGGTCCTTGTAGCTCCGCATCTCGCTGCCGAACACGAGCATGTGGCCGGGGCAGTTCATTGCCTTGAGCGCCATCTGCTCGTCTTCGGTCTCGACGAGGAACATGTTCTCGCGGTAGTGCTGCCAGTGGCCTGAGGTCTCCCAGAGCGCCTTGTTGAAGACGATGGGGGTGCGGACCTCGACGTACCCGTTCGGGAACAGTACGCCGCGCATGTAGTCGGCGATCGTGTTCCACAGGGTCGTGCCCTTCGCCAGCCAGAAGGTGGCGCCGGGTGCCCAGGCATGGAAGAGGAACAGCTTCTGGTCGCGGCCGATCTTGCGGTGGTCGCGCTTCTTCGCCTCTTCCAGCCGCCGCAGGTGCTCCTGCAGTTCCTTGTCCGACAGGAACGCGGTGCCATAGACGCGCTGCATCGGCTGGTTCCGCGCGTCGCCCTTCCAGTAGGCGTTCGAGGTCGAGAGCAGCTTGAACGCCTTCAGCTTCCCGGTCGAGGGGACGTGCGGACCGGTGCAGAAGTCGACGAAGGTGTCACGGTCCTTGATGGTGTAGCAGGAGACGACGTCCTGACTGGCCGTCTTTTCCTCGATCAGCTGCACCTTCAGCGGTTCACCGCGCGACGCGAAGAAGCGCATGGCTTCCTCGCGCGGCCACAGCTGCCGATCGTACGGGAGGTCCTGCTGCGCGAGCTCGCGCATCTTCTTCTCGATGGCGTCGAGGTCTTCGGGGACGAACGGGCGGGACACGACGAAGTCGTAGAAGAAACCCTCGTCGGTGGCCGGCCCGATGCCGCACTGCGTGCCCGGGAAGAGGTTCGTCACCGCGGCCGCCAGCAGGTGCGCCGTGCTGTGCCTGACGAGTTCGAGGGCATGCTCACCCTCTGGCGTCAGGATCTTCACGGAGGCGTCACGCGTGAGCAGATACGACAGGTCGACCATCACGCCGTCCACGACGCCGGCGACTGCCGCCTTCGCCAGCCTCGGCGAAATGGCCGCGGCGATGTCGCGCACGGGTGTTCCGCCGGGAACATCGCGGCTGGACCCGTCGGGAAGCGTGACTGTGACCTGACTCACGGGCGGACTGCGTTGAGGAGAGTGAGAGTGGTGGGCACGACAAGACTCGAACTTGTGACCTTCCGCGTGTCAGGCGGATGCTCTAGCCAACTGAGCTACGTGCCCGAAGTTGCTGCCGGCGAGGGGGCCGCCGGAGCCGCGCTGAGGTGCGACGACTCCGACAGGAGCGAACCCTGCCGAGGGATCAGAGGGATGAGTATAGCAAATAGCGGGCGGGAAGTGGGGGGCGGGCGCGCCGTGTGAGCCCGCGCACCCTGGGTCGGAAGGCGCTACTTGACGGCGTCCTTGAGTGCCTTGCCCGGCTTGAACCGCGCCACGCGACGCTTCGCGATCTTGATGGTCGCGCCGGTCTGCGGGTTCCGCGCGGTGCGCGCCTTGCGCTGCGACGTCAGGAACGTGCCGAAACCGACGAAGGTGACCGGGTTGCCCTTCTTGAGCGACTTGGTGATGCCACCGATCAGCGAATCGAGTGCCGCAGCGGCGAGCACCTTGGACGAACCGGTCTCCTTGGCGATGTGGGCAATCAGGTCCTGCTTGTTCATGGAAGCTCCTCGAGCGTCGCCGGCCGTCGGAACTGACGGGCGTGGCGCGCGTTCGTTCGCTCCGGTTTATACGCGGTTGACGGATGGGGTGTCAAGCGCGGACCGCGCTATTTCGGGCCTCTCCGGGTGATCGCACTAGAGCGAGACGAGGCCATCAACGCCGCACGCAGCGACGGCTCGCTAGGCCGCGCGTCGCTGTGAGAGGAGCTCGAGCGCGCGCTGCAGCGTCGCGTCGGTCGACGGCGGTTCGCTGCCGAATTCGACATCGGGCTGTTCGACTTCGACCTGTGGCTCAACGCCGTGCTCGTGGATCGGCGTGTTGCCGGGAGCAAGATAGCGGACGTTCGAGAGCAGCAGCCCGCTGCCGTCCGGCAGCTTGACGAGGCGCTGGCGGGCTGCGCGTCCCAGCGTCCGCTCGCCGACGACCTGCGCGCGCGCGTTCCCCGACAGTGCGGCCGCGAAGAGTTCCGCCGCGCCGGACGTGCCCTGATCGGTGAGCAGCACCACCGGCGCCGTGACGGCGCCGTCACCCGCCTGCGTCGCGATCGTCTCGCGCGACTGCCCCTTGGCCTCGCGGATGGTGAGCGTGCCGCTCTTCACGAACAGGCGCGCCGTGGCGACGCCGTCGTCGAGGTCACCCGCCGCCGTGCCGCGAATGTCGATCACGAATCGGGTGGCACCACCCTTCGACAGCGTGTCGACGGCCTGGCGCAGCTGGGTCGGTACCTGGCGCGAGAACCGATGGACGTGGATGTAGCCGATGCCCGCATCGAGCGTGCGCGAGGTCACGTCAGGCGTGGTGGGCCGCTCGCGGACCAGTTCGATGGTGTGGGGCTCTGCCGCATTGCCGCGAATGACCAGCAGCGTGACCTTCGTGCCCGGCGCGCCATGCAGGAGCCGCCTGGCCTCGAACACCGTCATGTCGCGCGTCGGCTTCGCGTCGATCGTACGGACGTAGTCACCCGTCCGGAGTCCGGCCTTGGCGGCCGGTGAGCCCTCGCGGGTCGACACGACCCGAATGTAGTACTGCCGCGTCACCTCCAGGCCCGGGTCGGCCTGGGCCAGCGGCGCGTTGGCCTCGTAGGCCTTCACCAGGTCGGCGCTGAGGAACCCGCTGTCGGCGTCGAGCGAGTCGGACAGGCCGTTCATGGCGCCCTTCATCGCCTTCTCGACGTTCACCGGCTCGACGTAGTTGTTCAGCACCAGCTGGATGACGTCCTGGAAGACGCGCAGATGCTGGTACGTGTCGTCCTTGGCGAGCGCCTGTCCGAGGTAGCCCCCGATGACGGCGAACGCGATGATCGGGGTCGAGATGGCGAGTACCCAGAGCCGTGTGCGTGAGGTCATGCGTCAGTCCGTCCGTGGAAGGCTCGAGACACGATAAGTCCAGGTACTACCGAGGCTTGAGCCATTGTAAAGGATCGACGGAACGGCCGTCGACGCGTAACTCGAAGTAGAGAGCCGGGCTGCCTGCCGCGGTCACACCGACACGGCCGAGGGGCGCGGTCGCGTCGAGCTGGTCCCCCGACTTCACACTGTCCGTCGCCAGGTAGCCGTACACCGAATGGACGCCCCTCCCGTGGTCCAGGATCACCACCGTGCCGAATCCCGGGAGCTCGTCCGCGAACACCACCCGTCCCGGGAGGCTGGCCCGCACGTTCGTGCCTTCGGGCGCGCTGATCTCGACACCGTTTCTGACGGCGGCGGCGCCCGTCCGGCCGGCCGGCTCGCCGAATCGACCGACGACGCGTCCATCCACGGGCCAGATGAACGCCCCCCGCACGGGTGCGGCCTGCGGGGCAGGCGGCGCGATGCTCGCCGGGGTGGCGACGGCTCGGACCTGTTCCTGTAGACGGCGGGCGGCCCCGTCGAGCTCACTGGTGAGCTGCGCGGTGAGGTCACGCCGATGATCGATGTCGGCCAGCATCGAGGCCCGCTCGCGCACGGCCGTATCGGCCGCCTCGCGCGCGGCCTTCGCGGCCGCTTGTTCCGCCTCGAGCCGCGCGAGCGACGTGGCTCTGGCGGTCCGTTCCGTCTGGAGCGCCGTCACGAGCTGCCGATGCGTCTCGAGCTGCTGCAGCGTCCGCCGGGAGGTGGAGGCGAGCAGCCGCGTCGCGCGACTGAATTCCTGGAAGCTGGAGCCCCCCAGCAGGAGCCGGGCGTAGCCACCGTGCCCTCGCTTGTACACCTCGACCAGCCGCCGCTGGAGCTGCGGCAGGTCACCGATCCGCTGGGCCTCGAGTTGCTCCAGCCGGGCCGCCGTGGTCCCGAGATCGCGGCGGGCGCGCTCGGCGGCCGCGTCCGCGCGGCGTAGCCGCTCGCGCTGGATGTCACGTTCGAGTTCGAGACGCCGGAGGTCGCCGAGCAGCGACCTGGCCTGGCCGGCGAGCACCTCGGCCTGCTGCTGGAGCGCGCGCAGCCGCTCTTCTGAGCTCGGGGCGGCCGCTGCTATCGACGTCTGCGCGGCGGTGCTGCCGGCGGGCGCCCCGCCCTGGGCGATCAGGCGGGCCACGCTGAGGGCTGCCAGCATCACGCAGACGACGGCGGACCGGGTGGGTGGGCTCATGGAACGGTGTATCGGCGCGAAGCAGGCGAAGCCGGCCGAC